>CACXDC010000048.1 GCA_902766365.1 uncultured Lachnospiraceae bacterium
ACCGGGAAGATAATGGCGGAAAGGATACCCATCCGCAGATTGTTGTCCAGACTGCTGGATACGAATCCGGCAAGGGTGGGACCACCGGAGCAACCAAGGTCACCGGCCAGCGCCAGCAGGGCAAACATGGCAGTACCGCCGCCTTTGATAGAGGCAGAAGCCTTGCTGAAGGTTCCGGGCCACAGGATACCGACAGAAAAACCGCAGACTGCGCAGCCTATAAGTCCAAGGACCGGAACAGGGATCAGGGCAATCCACAGGTAGGAAGCGATACATAAAAGGCAGCTGTATTTCATAAAGCGGTCAAGATCCAGCTTGTCGCCATATTTTCCATAAAGAAGTCTTGCAGTTCCCATCAGAAGGGCAAAGGCCATGGGGCCGAGAAGATCGCCAAGGGTCTTGCTGACTTTAAGTCCCTGCTCGGCAAAGGTGGAAGCCCACTGACTGACAGCCTGTTCACTGGCTCCAGCACAGGTCATCATCAGCATCATCAGCCAGAAGATCTTATTGGCAAAAAGCTCTTTCATGGTAAGTCCTGTTTCCCCGTCTTCATGCAGGGAGTAGATGGGAGCCCTGGCGAACAGGAACATATTGGCAAGGGGGATCAGTGCCCAGATCAGAGCCATGATCTTCCAGTTTGCAATCCCGAAAACACTGAAGAAAATGGTGGAAAGAAGCACTACGCCAACGTGTCCCCAGCAATAGAAGGAATGAAGAAGACTCATGGCTTTTTCCTTATTATCAGTAGGACAGGCTTCGATAATGGGACTTACCAGTACTTCCAGAAGACCGCCGCCAATCGCATAAACAGCTACGGAGATCAGGATGCCGGCGAAGGCAGAAGGCAGGATTTCCGGCAGAATGGTCAGAAGAACCAGTCCTGCAAAGGAACAGATATGGGCGATCATTACGGAGGCACGATAGCCGATCCTGTCAATAAAGCCTGCGGAAAGAAGATCCACAAGAAGCTGGATCATAAAGTTGATCGTAATCAACAGTGTGATCTGTGAGAGCGGGATCTGATAGGTTTTCTGGAAGGTAACAAATAACAGGGGAACAAAATTATTGACAATGGCCTGGACAATATAACCGATAAAGCAGGCGATCATGGTTTTCTGATAAGCAGGTTTCATTAGGTAATAACATCCTTTCTGTAAAAATAACGGAGGTCAGTCTGTTTACAGCACCTGTATCTGCAGGAAGAGCAGGATAAAGTGAAGAAAGAACTGATCCACAGATATGTAATTACTGTAGCATGAAAAAGAAGAAAAAATCTTGTATTATCCTGTTCTTTTTTAACACAATTCTATTTTCTTGCAAAAGCTGTTGACAAAACAATATTATATAGCGTATAGTATGACGTAGAAAATATATTATACGTCATATAATATTATAAAAACATATATGATAGCTGTTGCCGGTGAATGCAGAAAACAGAAAGGAACCGGTAAGCTCCATCATGGCATTGGGAAAGGAGAGAATGCATATGGTTTTTAATACAGGAGCAGCGCTTCTGGATGCCATTGTACTGGCTGTTGTTTCCAGATCAGCAGAAGGTGCCTATGGCTATAAGATCACACAGGAAGTAAGACAGGTCATTGAGCTGTCTGAGTCAACACTTTATCCGGTACTGCGGCGGCTGCAGAAGGATGAATGCCTGGAGGTCTACGACAGAGAGTGCGCAGGACGGAACCGGAGATATTATAAGGTAACCGAAAAGGGAAGAAGTCAGTTGAATCTGTATGAGAGTGAATGGTATCGTTATGCGGCCAGGATCAACAGTATTTTCGAGGGAGGAGTAAAATAATGAGCAGATGGGAGTTTATGAGAAAGCTGGAGGAACTGCTTTCCGATATTTCACCCAGTGAGAGGGAAGAAGCCCTTCAGTATTATAATGATTATCTGAATGATGCAGGTAAGGAGAATGAAAAGGAAGTGATCGAGGCACTTGGCTCTCCGGAAGAAGTGGCAGAGATCGTTAGGGCAGGACTTATGGATGATCCGGATAAGGGAGAATTCACCGAAAACGGGTTTGCCAGCCAGCAGAGAACGGTACGGCAGAATGAGATCATAAAGTCAGAGAAAACAGGAGACAGAGGGTCGACAGAGCAGTCAGAAGAACAGGGAACCTTCAGGGAAGACCAGAACAGGGCAGCAGGAAACGAAGGCGGCTCTGCAGAAGGAGAAACAGCAGACGGAAAAGAAAAAGACGGTCTTCCAACCTGGGCAGTCGTTCTGATCGTAGTGGCCTGTGTGACATTGTCACCGGCTATCCTTGGAGTTGGCGGCGGTGCATTTGGTGTACTGATCGGTCTGATCGCAGGGATCTTTGGTATTGTGATCGGTATTGCAGCAGCCATGGTCGCATTATATGCGGTAGCCATTGGCCTTGTGGCTATAGGGATCGGAACCCTCTTTGAAGCACCGCTGATCGGAGTCGGTCTGATCGGAGCCGGACTTCTGTGTGCTGGACTTGGTGTACTGTTTATGATCCTTACTGTACTGATCTTCCGGGAAGGTATCCCGGCACTTGTAAAAGGCTGTAAGGCACTCTGGAAAAAGATAACCGGGAAGAAGGAGGAGAGCAGAGCATGAGAAAGTTTTATAAAGGAAGTCTGATCACAGCAGCCTGTCTGATCGGAACAGGAATTGTCCTTACGGCAATCGGTGGAGCTGCCGGCATCCACGAAACATATGGAATATTAAAAAATGAAGCCGGAGACTGGAAAATCAGTGAATACTGGAATGGGATGAATGAATTCGGAAATACAGCAGGAGATGAAAGCAAATTGAATAATACAGAAGTCTTTGTTGCAGAGAATGTGGATCGACTGACGATCGCAGTGGGAGCCTGCAGACTTGTTTTTAAGGAAGAGGAAATGGACGAAGAACAGATCCGGGTTTCCTGGTCCGGCAATGAAAGAATCAAATGTGAACTGGATGGGGATGAACTGAGCGTAAAAGGGCATAAGGGAGATTTCTGGAGCCTGATTGGAAATAACAACGTCCCGGAGATCCGGATTACTGTACCGGAGGGAAGAAGGTTTGCTGAAATGGATTTGAAGACAGGGGCAGGCCAGGCTGAGATTACCGGTCTTAAGGCAGATGAGATCAGCCTGAAAGCAGGAGCCGGGGAAGTGATCATGAGCCAGGTGGAAGCAAAGCAGATGAGCATGGAAGCCGGCGCAGGTTCCCTGGAAGCAGAAAAGATGGATGTAAAGGAGATAGAGGTCTCTGTAGGGGCAGGAAGCTTTACTTATGAAGGAAAAGCACCGGAAGAACTGGATGCAGACTGTGCCATGGGAGAACTTGTCATGGATCTCTCCGGAAAAGAAAGCGATCATAACTACAGTGTCCGCTGTGCAGCAGGAGAGGTAACGATCGGGAATCAGTCAGGTTCCATGCTGGCCATAGAACGGTATATAGATAATGGTGCCGACAGTGAGTATTCCGTAGACTGCAGCATGGGAAGCATCAGCATCACCTTTGCAGGAGAATGATCAGAGCCGGCACACAGATGGATCAGTCTTTCTTTTCCCTGGAAAGAGTGAAGAACAGGCCGGCCTTCTTAAGGGCAGGACGGAGTGCCATATAAATCAGTACAGATACGATCGTGGAAGTAACGGCATTAATGGAAGTAGCGGTTACGTTCCAGGCAAGAGTCAGCTCAGCGGCAGGCTTTCCAAGGATCAGAAGCTTATAGAAGTAGCCGATCAGGGGATCAAAGATCACATTGAAAAGAAGTCCGGCAACGGAAGCCAGAATGGTCCACTTCAACACCTTCTTCTTATCGGTTTCAATGGAAATCCTGCCGATTTTATGTGCAACAAGACCGGTGATCAGACCGATGCAGAGCTTTAAAAGGAAGGTCTTGGGAGCATATACGATGTAGACCGGATCCAGAAGATCACCAATGGTCATACCGATGGCACCGCCAAGTCCGCCATAAAATCCACCGATCAGAAGGGCACCGAGAACACATACGGCATTGCCAAGATGGATGGAAGTAGCATCACCGCCGGGAAGCGGGATCTTGATCTGCAGAAAGGTGAATACCACGTAGGACAGTGCAGCCAGAAGGCCGGTAAATGCAATTTTCAGAGCTGTTTGATTTTTCATAATAGTTTCCTCCGGTAAATTAGGATGTATATTTCTTATTGGAACCAAGTATAGCGGAATCTGGTATTTGAAAAAGTGCCAGATGAAAACTTTTTGATAATACCAGTTGAAAGAAAAGACAGGTTACGATAGAATAAATGGAAGAAATCAGATGGGTGGAATGACACAGATGCAGGAAGAGCAGACAGAAATGAACCGGCCGGATGAAAGACTGACAGACATGAATCAGACGGAAATGAACCAGATGGAAATAAGACAGGCAGAGACAGTACCGGGGAAGGGACTTTGTGGCAGTACCCTGAAGATCCTGACAGTTCTGTCCATGATCGTGGATCACTGGTGTTACCTGTTTGCAGAGCAGGGGACAGAGATTTATGAGATCGGGCGTATGTGGATCGGCCGGCTGGCATTCCCGATCTTCTGCTTCCTTCTGGTAGAAGGATTCCAGAAGACAGGAAACCGGAAGAAGTACGGGCAGAGGCTGCTTTTGTTTGCATTCCTTTCTGAGATCCCCTTTGATCTGTTCCGGTATGGAAAGATATTTTCCATGGAAGGGTGTAATATCTTTGTTACCCTTTTTCTCGGATTTCTGCTGATGGCTGCGACAGAATATGTAGCAGGACGGGAAATGAGTGAAATACGGAAGGCGTTTTCCAGACTGCTGGCTCTTTTGCTGGCGGTGGGCGCAGCATACCTGATCCACAGAGATTACAGCTTTTATGGAGTGATATCCATTTATATTCTTTATATGTTCCGTTATCAGAAGCGCCAGCAGCTCATGATGGGTGCCCTTTCGTTTCTTTACGAGCCTACAGCCCTTGCAGCCTTTGTACCGATCGCCTTCTATAATGGCAGACGGGGGCTGAAGATCAAATATTTCTTTTATCTTTTTTATCCCGTTCATTTACTGGTGCTGTATCTGGCAGCACAACTGCTGCACTGACAGGTCAGACAGAAAGGCCAAATATAAACAGATTCTAAAGAATTATAAAAAAGTGGAATCCGTTTGACATTTGGCTTTTTTCATGCGTATAATATCAAAAGTTAATTAGTTAAAGATTAAATAATTAATCATAAGAAGGGAGGTTGTAACGTGAATGACGAGCGGAGCAGGATCATATGTCTGATGCAGACGATCAACAGGAATATGAAACGCTGTGTGGAGAAGAAAGTAGCCGGAACCGGTGTGTTCAGAAGTCAGCATAAGCTGCTTATGACCCTTGGAAATCATCAGGACTGTTCCCAGACAGAGCTGGCAGAGAAACTGGAGATTTCGCCTGCAGCCGTTGCAGTATCCCTGAAAAAGATGGAAAAATCCGGTTATATCAGCAGACAGTGTGACAGCAGGGATAACCGTGTGAATCAGATCGTGATCACTGAAAAAGGACAGGATATGATCCACAGGAGTGTGGAATATTTTCAGGAGATCGATGAAAACATGCTGAAGGGCTTTTCAGAGCAGGAGCTGCAGGAACTGAACGGACTGCTGGTAAGGATGCTGCAGAACGGGGAAGCCTATTACAAGAGCCTGGATTAGGGCGAATGAGAGAAAACGCAGTGAATCAGGAAATCACTGTGAGTGCCGGGATGGCAGAAATGCTCTGTGCAAATGTGTATCTGCAGGAGCTTTCAGATAAGAAAAAGAGGAGATGGAACAATGAAAAGATACTGGAAGTATATAAAGCCGTATTTGCCGGCATTTATATGCGGCCCTCTTCTGATGATCGTGGAAGTCATCGGAGAGGTGCTTTTGCCAAAGTTTATGGCAAATATCATTAATATTGGTGCTGCGAACCAGGATGTACCCTATATCATTACCATGGGAATCGTCATGGTAGTGACAGCCCTTCTGATGATGGCAGGAGGAATCGGAGGTGCTTATTTTGCTGCCAAGGCTGCGATCAGCTTTGCTGCCGATATCAGGAGGGATACCTTTGAAAAGGTACAGAAGTTTTCCTTTGCCAATCTGGATCAATATAGTACCGGTTCCCTGGTAACCAGACTGACCAATGATGTGACCCAGGTACAGAACCTGATCAACATGGCACTCCGTATGATGCTCCGGGCACCTGGTATGCTGATCGGAGCGCTGATCATGGCATTTATGATGAACAAAGAGCTGGCGGCAGTGATCCTTGTGGTGATCCCGATTCTTGTGATCCTCATCGGAATTGTGATCAAAACGGCATTTCCAAGGTTCACCACCATGCAGAAAAAGCTGGATGCTTTAAACTCCACGATCCAGGAGATGCTGACAAATGTCCGTGTGATCAAGTCCTTTGTCAGGGGGGATTATGAGGAAGAGAAGTTTTCAAGGGCCAATGAGGATCTGAAGAAGTCCAGCTTAAGCGCATTTAATGTAGTGATCCTGAATATGCCGATCATGATGCTGATGATGAACCTGACGACGCTTGGCGTGGTATGGTTTGGCGGAAAGCAGATCCTTATCGGTAAGATGCCGGTAGGTGACTTGACGGCCTTTACGACTTATATTGTACAGATATTGATGTCACTGATGATGCTTGCCATGGTGCTTCTGCAGAGCTCCAGAGCCATGGCATCCCTGCACAGGATCACAGAGGTGCTGGATGCAGAGATTGATCTGACAGATGAGAACAGCAGTCAGAAGGATAAGAAGGTAGAGAGAGGAACCGTAGAATTTAAGGATGTTTCCTTCCGTTACTATAAGGAAAACAAGGAGCCGGTTCTTTCCCATATCAATTTCAAAATAGACAGTGGAAAGATCCTTGGTATCATCGGATCTACCGGAAGCGGCAAGACCACACTGGTGCAGATGATCCCAAGACTTTATGATCCGGATGAAGGAGAAGTTCTGGTTGACGGTGTCAATGTGAAAGAATACTCTCTGGAGCATTTAAGAGAGGGCGTTGGCATGGTGCTGCAGAAGAATGTCCTTTTCTCAGGAACGATCCGTGAAAACCTCATGTGGGGAGATGAAAATGCTTCTGAGGAAGAAGTGGAGAAGGCAGCAGATGCTGCACAGGCAGGCTTTGTCAGAACCTTTACAGAAGGCTATGAAACAGAGCTGGGACAGGGCGGTGTCAATGTATCCGGCGGACAGAAGCAGAGACTCTGTATCGCAAGGGCACTTCTTAAAAAGCCGAAGATCCTGATCCTGGATGACTCTACCAGTGCGGTAGATACAGCAACAGAAGCAAAGATCAGAGAAAGCTTCTCAGGCCTTTTAAAGGATACCACCAAGATCATCATTGCACAGAGGATCACCTCTGTCATGGAAGCGGATGAGATCCTTGTACTGGATGAAGGTGAGATCGTGGGAATGGGCACGCATGAAGAGCTGCTTAAGAACTGCGAGGCTTATCAGGAGATTTATTATTCCCAGATGGATAAGGAGGCGAGCGGACAATGAGAGAAGAAAAGCTTGAGTATCTGAAGAAAAAATATGAAAGCCGCTTGAATCCGAAAAAAGATGAAGGTATGCCGGGTAGTATGCCAGGTGGTGCACCGGGCGGCAAGAGAGAGGGA
>CACXDC010000049.1 GCA_902766365.1 uncultured Lachnospiraceae bacterium
ATGACGGAGTAGTAGGTATTGGAAAATTCTTTGATGGTATTCCAGTCGCACTGCCAGAGTTCCTCAAATTTCTGGCGGTAATGCCGGATGGTGCCGCCAATTTCATCTATTGCAAGTTTTCCGTGAGTCAGACCGATTTCATAACTGGAACCGGATGCGTAAATTTGTTTATACATAATACTATTACCTCCTGTACTTTATTCTGCCTTCATTATAGGAGAGAGGAGAGAAGGAATAAAAGAAGGATTGAGTTCACTTTTTGTAACAGCAGCGGACAAAAACGGGGAGGAAGGATTGTTGAAAGTGAGAAAATCCTGCCCCATAATAAACGTAAAAGGAGGGCAGAACAGCATATGTCACAGAATATGATCAGCGAAGAGGCTGTACAGCTTAATGTAGAAGCAAAGGACTGGGAAGATGCCATACGTAAGAGTGCGCAGCCGCTGGTGACGCTTCAGAAAGTAAAGCCGGAATATATTGATGCCATTATTCTGACCGTAAAAGAAACAGGACCCTATTTTGTAATTATGGAACATGTTGCAATGCCTCATGCGGATTCCAGATATGGGGTAATGGAAAATGGATTTTCTCTGGCAACACTGAAAGAAGCCGTCTGCTTCGGGCATGAGAATGACCCGGTAAAATACCTTATCTGTCTCTCTTCGGTAGATAATGACCAGCATTTGAAAAACATATCCAGAGTAGCAGAGCTGCTGAGTGACGAAAGTTTTTTCAAAATGCTGGATGAGACAACAGATAAGGAAAAAATATGCGAGAGAATAAATGGAGGGAAGGAAGAAGCGTAAATGTATCGGATTTTAGTTGCCTGCCGGGCAGGAGTAGGATCAAGTCTGATTTTGAAAATTAAAATGAATCAGGTCATTGAAGAAAATAATCTTCCTATTGTGATCGAGCATTCCAATCTGGATGGTGTGCCGGGGTTCAATGGAGATGCCATTTTCACACTTTCTGATGTAGCACAGGAATTAAAGGAAAGTTATCCGGACAGATATATTGTAGGGATAAAAAATATTATTGACAAGGCAGATCTGCTTGCGAAAATGAGGCAGTTTCTGGCGGATAAGGAACAAAAGTAAGATAAATTTATTGGGAGGGAAACATGAGTACATTAATCAGCTTTTTAAGTGAAGCGTCTATCATTCTTGGTATCGTTGCCTTTGTCGGACTGATGATGCAGAAAAAACCAATGACAAAGGTTTTTGAGGGAACCATTAAAACCATTGTCGGTTTTCTGATTTTCAATCTGGGAGGCAGTACCATTACCACAGTTCTGAAAAGCTTTAATACGCTGTTTCAGACAGCATTTCATATTAACGGTGTGGTTGCCATGTCAGAGGCAGCGGTAGCTCTGGCAAAGGACAACTATGGAACCGTTGTATCCGTGACTTTTATTGTGGCATTTGTGTCAAACCTGTTATTTGCACGGTTTACGAAGTTTAAAAATATTGTCTTCCTGACAAGTATTCAGTATATGTTTGGAGCCATGCTCGCACTTGTAATTAAATCTCATGGTTACAGTGATGCAGTAGCTATTGTTCTTGGTGGTGTTACGGTTGGATTTGCTTCTGCGTTTCTGCCGGAACTGTGCCAGCCTTTTGTACGGAAGATTACAGGCAGCAATGAGATGGCGATTGGACATTTCAGTATGTGTGCCTATGCACTTTCCGGCTGTATCGGAAAGCTGTTTAAGAAGCATGAAGCAGAAACGACAGAAGATCTGAAGCTGCCCGGATGGCTTTCCTTCTTTAAGGATTTCACCCTGGGTATGACAGTGATCATGCTGGTCCTGTATTATGTGTCTGCATTTGTAGCAGGGGAAGCCGTTACACAGGAACTGGCAGGTTCTACCAACTGGCTGATCTGGCCGTTTATTCAGGCACTGACCTTTACTGCAGGTATGAATGTCCTGATGTATGGTGTAAGAATGTTCCTTGCAGAAATTACAGCGGCATTTATTTCTATTTCTGAAAAGGTAATTCCAAATGCCAGACCGGCATTGGATTGCCCTACACTGTTCCCTTATGCACCCACAGCAGTTATGCTTGGATTCCTGTCAGCTTATATTGCAAGTCTGATTGCAGCATTTGGTATGGCAAGATTTAATGCTCCGGTTGTATTTATTCCGGCAGCTAATGTATGTTTCTTCCTTGGAGGTACAGCCGGTGTATTCGGTAACTCTACAGGTGGATGGAGAGGTGCAATTGCAGGTTCCTTTGTAACCGGTTTATTACTTTCCCTGCTGCCCCTTGTTATGTATCCGGTTCTGGCGGGTGTCGGAGTTGCCCAGTCAGCATTCCCGGCAGTAGATTACAATGTTACAAGTATTATTCTTCATAATATTCTGAATGTTGTAGATATGGTTGTACATTAAATTAAATGTAACAGATTGATAAGTTTTTCAGCTGCCGGTATATGCACGGATGAAATATCCGGAGTTCATGTGCCGGCAGTTTTACTAAAGGAGTTCAGATTGAAAAGAAATATTGTACTGGAAGAATTTGAAGGCCCTGTGATCGGAGAAAAGAAAGCGCCGGTTCCGTTGCCAGAAGAAACCATGCAGGAAAGAAAAGACAGGATCCTTCAGAAAATGAAAGAAGAAAATCTGGATACGCTGCTGGTGTATGAGGATCTGGAGCATGGTTCTAATTTTGAGTATCTGACCGGATTCCTGACCAGATTTGAAGAAGCGCTTCTGGTTTTACATAAGGATGGAAAGGCATTTCTGCTGCTTGGTAATGAAAACATGAAAATGGTATCGCACAGCAGAATAAAAGCAGAAGGTATACATGTACCATTTTTTTCACTGCCGAACCAGCCGATGGAAGATGAGAAGAAATTTACAGAATATCTGCAAGAAGCCGGACTGCAAAGTGGAAGTCATGTCGGAATTATCGGATGGAAGATGTTTACCGGATGCAAAACAGATCCGGGAACTATGTTTGAAATTCCCTATTATATAGTAGAAGCGGTTCGTGAGATTACTGCAGAGATCACAAACAGAAGTGACCTTTTCATAGGCGGAAGCAGAGGGATCAGGACTGTGAATAATGCAGAGGAGATCGCACACTATGAATACGGGGCAGCACTTGCCGGAAGCTGTATGCACCATGCAGTGGATCAGATAGAGGAAGGCAGAACGGAAATGGAAATTGCCGGCTGTCTGTGTGCAGATGGCCAGCCGCACAGTGTGATCACCATTGCAGCCACCGGAAAACGGTTTGAAAAGGCAAATCTGTATCCGACAGACAAAAAAATCAGGCTGCAGGACTGCGTTTCACTGACTACAGGATATAAGGGAGGACTTTCCAGCCGTGCCGGATATGCAGTCAGAAAGAAAGAAGAACTGCCGGGACAGACCTATGATTACATAGAAAAACTGGCAGCGCCTTACTTTGGCGCAGTGGTGGAGTGGCTGGAGAGCATAAAGACAGGAATGACAGGAGGAGAACTGTATCAGAAGATAGAGGAAGTACTGCCGAAAGAAACTTATCACTGGAGCCTGAATCCCGGTCATATGACAGCAGATGAGGAATGGATGTCATCCCCCATCTATAAAGATTCAGAAGAGATTCTGAAAAGCGGGATGATCCTGCAGATAGATATTATCCC
Source organism: uncultured Lachnospiraceae bacterium (assembly GCA_902766365.1). Taxonomy (GTDB): domain Bacteria; phylum Bacillota; class Clostridia; order Lachnospirales; family Lachnospiraceae; genus Suilimivivens. The sequence goes on from CACXDC010000049.1 coordinate 3,631, forward strand.
TTCCCTGCAGGGTTATGGGGGATGTGGATGTGAAAGTACAGTGGCACTGGCTGATCAGAAGCTGCAGGAAGAGATCAGAGAAAAAAATCCGGAACTGTTTCTGCGTTTTATGAAGAGAAGGGAATACATGGAAAAGGTGCTTCACATCAGACTGTCGGAGGAAATACTGCTGATGAGTGACACAGTGGCTTATTACCGTCCGTTTTTCCTGAATAAAAAACTGGCTTTCCGGGTGAGAGAGGAATAGCGGATATGGAAAATGCTGTAATTATACTCAGGCAGACAGGAATTATGTTTCTTTATATGGCAGTTGGTTTTGTGTTGTTCCGCAGAAATCTGATCACGAAGGAAGGCAGTAAATCATTGGCACATCTGCTGCTGTATGTCATTCTTCCCTGCGTGATTATCAGATCGTTTCTGATTGAAAGGAATACAGAGAATGTGCAGATGATCCTGTGGTCATTTGCTGGAGCAATTCTGGTACTGGCTATAGCCATGGCAGTTGCCTTTTCCTTTTTCAGGAAAAGGCCGGTAGATCAGTTCGGGGCAAGCTTTTCCAATGCCGGGTTTATGGGAATTCCGCTGATCACGGCATCACTGGGAGAACATGCAGTGGTTTATGCGGCAGCCATGATCGCACTTCTGAATATCCTGCAGTGGACTTATGGACAGTGGCTGTTATCGGGAGACAGAAAAGAAATACAGATAAAAAAGGTGCTGTTGAATCCTCTGGTAGTGGCACTTCTTCTGGGGCTTTTACTGTTTGCCACACAGGTACAGCTCCCGGGTATCATAACCGGATGCATGGGAAGTATTTCACAGTTAAACGGTCCGGTTGCCATGATCATTCTTGGGGTTTATCTCGGTGAACTGAAGATCAGAGATATATTCTGCGACAAAAGAGCATGGTTATGCAGCTTTGTCAGACTGGTTGTCACAGGAATACTGACAATGGCAGCAGTTGGCTTTTTATTTTCTTCGAGACGTGAGCTTGGAGAAGCACTGCTGATCTGTGCCATAGCGCCGGTAGGGTCCAACGTGGCTGTTTATGCACAGAAACTGAACAGTGATTATAAGTATGCAGTGAAAACGGTATGTCTGAGCACATTGCTTTCTGTACTGACAATGCCGGTAATCATTTATTTTTTTGAAACAAAATTATAGTTATCTGATCGAGAAAAGGAACAGACAGGAGGAAGAAATGAAGACAATCAGTTATCAGATTACAGATGAACACGGACTGCATGCAAGGCCTGCATCCCAGCTTTCACAGGAGGCAAAACGCTTTGAGAGCAGTATTGTTGTCAGAAAAGGGGAAAAGGAAGTAAATGCCAGACAGCTGCTTGCCCTGATGGGACTGGGAATCCGACAGGGGGAAGAAATTAGCATTGTCATTCAGGGAACAGATGAGGAAAAGGCAGAAAAGGAAATTGGAGAATTCCTGACAAAGAATCTTTGATTACAGAGGTGAAGGTAAATGAAGGTATATAAGGGAAAAACAGCCAGTGCCGGCATTGTGACAGGAAAGGTATTTTTCTGGGAAAAACAGAATTTTGAAATAGAAGAAACCAAAACAGAGAATCCGGAGCAGGAACTGGAACGTTTCAGAAAAGCCAGGGAATGTGCCCTGAAGCAGCTGGAAGAGATATATCAGAAAACCAGGAAAAGTGCCGGAGAAAAGGAAGCAGAGATTTTTTCGGTACATATGCTGCTGTTGAATGATGAAGATTATATGCAGATGATAGAAAGCAGCATTACAGAGCAGAAAAATACAGCAGAATATGCTGTTGCGCTGGCAGAAGAACATTTTATGGAGATGTTCCGCCAAATGGATAATGATTACATGAAGGAAAGGGCTGACGATATCAGGGATATTTCGGAAAGAGTCCTTTCCCATCTGCTAAGCAGACAGCAGATGACAGAACTGGAGGAACCGGTTATTCTGGCAGCAGAGGAGCTGACACCCGGTGACACGGTATTGTTTGACAGAAGCAAGATTCTTGGGTTTGTTACGAGGAAGGGATCTGAAAATTCGCATACTGCCATTCTGGCGAGAAGTATGAACATTCCTGCGGTGATACAGGTACAGGCAGAAAAGGACTGGGATGGCAGATGGATGATCCTGGATGGAACAGAAAGCTGTATCATACTGGATCCTGCAGAAACAGAATTGAAAGAAGCTGAGAAGAAGATCAGACAGGAAAAAGAAAGGGAGGCTTATTTGGTTTCCTTAAAAGACCGGGAAAGTATTACTCTGGAAGGTAGAAAGATCAGATTGTATGCCAATGCAGGGAATGTAGAGGAGGTCAGGGATGCGCTGACAAATGGGGCGGAAGGGATCGGATTGTTCAGAAGTGAATTTATTTACTTAAATGCCAGTGATTATCCAACGGAAGAGGAACAGTATAAAATCTACAGAACCGCAGCAGAAATACTGGATGGAAAACTTCTGGTCATCAGAACGCTGGATATAGGAGCAGACAAAAAGGTTTCCTACTTTGATCTGCCGGAGGAAGAAAATCCGGCACTTGGATATCGGGCTATCCGGATCTGCCTGGCAAGACAGGAACTGTTCCGGACACAGCTCCGTGCAATCCTCCGTGCAAGCGCTTATGGAAATATTGCAGTGATGTTTCCCATGATTATTTCTGTAAAAGAAGTAGAGGAAGCAAAAAAGATTTTGAATGAAGTAAAGAGTGAACTACGGGATCAAAAGATTCCCTGTCAGGATATAGAGATCGGGATCATGATAGAAACACCGGCGGCAGCACTGATCAGTGATGAACTGGCAGAACTGGTAGACTTTTTCAGCCTGGGAACCAATGATCTGACACAGTATACACTTGCCATTGACAGACAGAATCAGCAACTGGACACATTTTATGATGCACATCATAAAGCGGTACTTAAGCTGATTCAGATGGTCATAGAGAATGGACATAAAAAAGGGTGCTGGGTTGGTATCTGCGGAGAACTGGGGGCAGATACAACTTTGACCGGGTGGTTCACAGAACAGGGAATTGATGAATTATCCGTATGCCCGGCATCCGTACTGAAAGTAAAGGATAAAATCATTCACGGCTGAGTCGTGGTTTCCTTTTCATAGGAACCCATCACGTAGCAGTTCCGGCCCTTTTCCTTGGCATTGTAGAGAAGCTGATCTGTTTCTTCATAGAGTGTCTGTACATCTTCCGGATAGGTGAAGTGGCAGGCACCGATACTGCAGGAAAGCTTTCCGGGAACTTCCGTATCTGCATTTAAAATTTCAATCAGATTAAATATGTTTATTTACAGGGTAAGCGGAGACGGAGGGATTCGAACCCTCGTGCCCCGGAGGGCTAACGCATTTCGAGTGCGCCCCGTTATGACCACTTCGATACGTCTCCA
>CACXDC010000050.1 GCA_902766365.1 uncultured Lachnospiraceae bacterium
CGGAGACGGAGGGATTCGAACCCTCGTGCCCCGGAGGGCTAACGCATTTCGAGTGCGCCCCGTTATGACCACTTCGATACGTCTCCAGTATTTTTCTATTATACTGAGTTGCGGAAATGAAGTCAATGAAATAAATTCAGGATTTCAGTCAGGACTTCCAGAGTGACCGCAGCTTTTCCCAGATATAGACGAGCCATGCGAACATATTACCACCTCCTGCTTATTACTATTATATGCACATTCCGGTAGCATAACCGACAAGAAAGTGTAAAGCAATCTGGTTGTTATTTAATATGGAATTTAATATGATAGAACTAGAAGAAGGGAGGCGTTTTTATGCTTAATGGTAAAGTAGCAGTTGTCACAGGGGGAACTAGAGGGATTGGATATGCAATCGTGAAAAAATACCTGGAGAATGGGGCGCAGGTGATCCTTTTTGGGTCAAGAAGGGAAACAGTAGAAAAAGCCTTGCAGAAACTGAAGGAAGAAAATCCGGACTGGCCGGTAGAAGGCACATTCCCGGATCTGAAGGATCCGGAAGCTGTGAAGGCAGAGATAGAAAGGATTCATCAGAAATACGGCAGAATTGATATTCTTGTAAATAATGCAGGGGTTTCTGACAGAGTACCGACGATGGACTGTGATCCGGTACATTTCGATGATGTGATCAGCCTGAATGTAAATGCGATCTTCCATGCGGTACAGCCGGTCGTAAAGATCATGAAGGAGCAGGGAGGAGGATGTATTCTGAATACCAGCTCCATGGTAAGCAAGTTTGGCCAGCCAGCAGGAGTTGCTTATCCGACCAGTAAATTTGCGGTGAATGGACTTACCGTTTCTCTGGCAAGGGAACTTGGCCCTTACCAGATCAGGGTAAATGCGGTAGCACCGGGTGTGACGAGAACGGATATGGTTGCCAGCCTTCCAGAGGAAATGATAAAGCCGCTGATTGACCGGATCCCCTTAAGAAGAGTGGGAGAACCGGAAGATGTGGCCAATGCGTTTCTGTTCCTTGCCAGTGATCTGGCATCCTATGTGACAGGTGAGATCCTGTCCGTAGATGGAGCAGCCATGAGCTAATGGAGCATAAATCCTCCAAGTGTAGGAACACGGCCTCCATTGTGGGTGATATAAATGGCATGGACACCGTCCGGAATGTGGCAGGGAGCAGAGAATGTTTCCCAGCCGTTACATTCAGTGACGGGAACGGAAGCAAGCACTTCACCGTCCGGGGAGGTGCGGACTTCAAAACAGCCATCCATATACCCTCTGGCGCGTATATCGATCCGGGTAACGTTCCTGCAGTCAAAATATTTGAAGCCGGCAGTTGCTCCGTCTGTCATATTGCAGACATAGCCGGGAAATTCATCGGAATCATTGCCGTCCTGTGAGATCATGGGGCGGCATTCTTCTTTGTCCTGCAGCTCCTTTCTGATATTGAACAGGTTGCAGGCAATATAAGCATCATAATAAATTCCGCAGGAAAGAGGACCGCCGTTTAACCCGCAGGAGGTAACGCTGACCTGAGAGATCAGCCCGTTTTCATCAAAGTGGATTTCCTCCGCACAGGCCTGACGGCTGAACTGGGTGCCGTTTGTGGAACGATGATAGAACATATACCATTTGTCACTGATCGCAGTAAAGCTGCCGTGATTATTGCAGTGGAGTGCGATTTTCAGGTCGACAGGCTTGTAACTGTCAATACCCACATCACAGTTATCTATGATCACACCCTGACAGGTGAAGGGGCCAAGCGGGCTCTTTCCGGTAGCGTAGCACAGTTCATGGTTGTAGACAGAAGAGTAAATAAAATAATACAGATCGTCACGTTTCCGCATGGAAGGAGCTTCAAAAAAAGCATGATCTGCAAAAGAGGTTCCTTCTGCACGATAAAGGCCGGGGGCAACAGCCTGCGGTTCTCTTATGATCGTAAGCATATCTTCAGCGAGGACAGTTACGGTAGCTCCTTTTCTGACAGCATCGTCAGGCATACAGAAGCCGCTGTATAAATAAGTCACATTTCCTTCCCGGAAAACACCGGGATCAAACTGGGGATCATCCCCGTCTTTTTCCCCAAGGAGTGTACCATCACTGTAATGTACAAACCCATAGAACTCATAATGTCCGGCAGGTGTATCACAGACCGCCACGGAAACAACCGGAGAAGCATTGGGAATATAGTAAAGGTAATATCGCCCGTCAGGACCCTTGGCTACATCCGGGGCAAACAGCATCATTTTACCGTCTTTATTACGGGGATCCTGCTCCTTGCGGTAAATGACACCTTCACACCGCCAGTCAGAAAGATCGGTTACCGGTGCTGACCAGCAGGTGTAGTCACCCATGCAGTAGACATAGCCACGGAAAAAGTCGTGGGAACCGTAAAGATATACTCTGTCGTCAAATACGTGAGGCTCTCCATCGGGGATGTATTCCCAGGAGGGAAGGAAAGGGTTCAGTGCCTGTTTTTTCATAAAAATCTCCTTTCGACCGGAAGATGAAAGGGCAGAGCAGTCAGCCCCGCCTGGTTCTGCAGATGGATCTCTGCATAATCCTGATCTGCCAGAGATACCGTGAGATCCTCGGAAAGACCACCGGAAACTTCAGGCGCATCCACAGTCAGGATGACCTCAGAACCGGATACCTGTACAGCAGCGGGCTTTATGGCATGCCCTGCTGAGCTGTCTGCTGAGATCAGGAAGTCGGACGGACCATTTCCCAGGAAAAGTCCTTCTGCATTTTTAAAAGTAATATGAATAGTTCCGTCTTTATATAGCAGGGCGGATACCGCTTCCGGTGCGTCACAAAGCAGCGATTCCCCATAGACATGGCCTCTTGCAAGAAGAGCAAGACGTCTTCCAACCTCCATTTTCTGCTTGGGGTGGATATCGTAGTAGGAGCCAAGATCCATGATCCCGGTGAGGAAAACATCCGGTACGGTATGTGCTACAAGTGCCTGTTTCTGACGCACAATGGCATAGTTTTTGCTGTTGCAGGAAAGCCATTTTCCGAAAGGAGCAAGCTGTACCAGCAGAAACGGGAAATCATCCTTCCATTCGGAGCGCCAGTCATTGATCAGTGCAGTAAGAAGCTGATCGTAGATATCGGCTTTGGTTTCGGCATCAGTCTCACCCTGATACCAGAGAACACCTTTGATGGAAAAGGGGATCAGCGCAGAGAGCATATGGTGGTAAAGTCCGCCGGGACGGTTCATGTTATAAGGTCCCATGGGAACGACCGGATCTTCGGCATGTTCTTTCATGTAGACAAACTGATCTTTTCTGTCCATGCCGTACATCAGGGGTTCAAAGTCTTTCTGATGCTGATCAGTCTCCTCAAAGGCCCAGCCGGTAAGAGAGGCTTCCTTCAGGGCATCTGCAGGCATGGCCCTTGCTGCTTCTTCGTACTCTTTCAGATAAATGGAAAGAGGCTCTTTCTGCAGTACGGATTCCGGAACCCAGGCAGATGCGGTAGAGCCACCCCAGTTACAGCCGATGATACCAATGGGAACACCGGTAGAAGCCTGGATTTCTCTGGCAAAGCTGTAGGCAGGAGCGGAAAAAGTGCTGATAGCAGTGTCATTATCACAGAACCAGTAACCGTAGCCGGTCTTATTGTGGGTGTTGTGACCGGCAAAGGCACGCTGCGGAACATTGTACATAAGGATTTTGGGATTCCGTGGCAGCTTCTGTACGGCTTCAAAATCCTGGTCATATTTCAGAAAAAATTCCATGTTGGACTGCCCGCCGGCAAGCCATATATCGCCAAAGGAAATATCTGAAAGAAGGACTGGTGGCTCATCAGTCCCTTTTACTGAGAGGGACAGGGTAAGGTTTTCTGCGGCAGGGAGCGGCGACATGGCAAGAAGAAATTGGCCGTCTTTATCTGCCATGGCCGATCCGGAGAGCGCAGAGCCGGTACCTGCTCCGGAGATATTTGCCTCATAAAAAGCAGCGGTGATCTCTGTACCGGGCAGAGCCTGCCCGAAGATCCGGATCTCCTTGTCCCTTTGGAAGATCATACCGTTCTGGAAAAATTCAGGAAGTGTGATGGAATGGTTTTGCATGGAATAGAATCCTCCTTGGTTTGTTAGTAATACTGATACATATTCCGGAATTCTGTGGGCGTACAGCCCTTTACGATCTTGAACATCCGGATAAAAGAAGAAAGAGAGTCGAAGCCGCAGCTCAAGGCTACATTGGTAATGGAGATCTTGGGCTCTGTCAGAAGTTCAGCGGCTTTTTCAATCCGTTTCTGGTTTACATACTTATAAAAAGATACATTTGTAAACTGCTTGAACAGCCTGGAAAAGTAAAACTTGCTGAAGCCGCTCATGGAAGCTACGGTTTCCAGATTCAGTTCATCTGCACAGTGGGCGGAAATATAATTGCAGATTTCGATGAACTTTTCAATATATTCTTCCTGTTTGCAGGGTGTATTGACGGCAGCAGGTTCTATACCGGCACCGGCCCTGCTTCTTCCAATGAGAGTTACAATTTCCAGTACCTTGCTGTAGATGCTGACTTCTGAGAAAGAAGAGGAGCTGCTTAAGTATTCATCCCTGATCTCCAAAAGAAGTATCCGTACCCTGTCGTAGATCGTTGGAAATTCTTCCGGCGTGATCACGATTAAAGGTGACATGATCGTCAGTAACGTTTCAATCTCCTTCATAAACCGCAAAGGATTGATGTCAGCCTGAAAGATGATACGCCGTCCCCTTTCCGGCGCATACAGTGTGTGGATACAGCCGGGGCAGATCAGGATGATATCTCCTTCCCGCAGGGTGATGATCTGATTGTAGCATTCTATCGTATAGATATTTTCTGTCGGCATGATGATTTCCGGTGTGGTATGCCAGTGGGCGGGATAATCTTCATATTTGTCATTGTCATAAAGCTTGATGGAGGTACTCTGCTTATAATTAATGGTTTCAAAAATACCATTCAGGGATTCGATCATATGATAAACTCCTTTCCCGTTTAGCAGACTTTACTGCTTCTGTTGAAAATATGCTTTTGCCATGCTTTTATAGTAGCGCATTTTCGCTTTTTTTAGAACATAAAAATTGCTATTGATTTGTGAAAAGTTGCGGAAGTAAAAAGAGTAATTTGTGCAAAGTGTACGATGCTTATGCGATAAATTGCTATAATATGCACAAATGCACTATATTTATATGCAAAATTATGGCAAGAATTAGAAACTACCAAACAATAATTTGAATGAATACGACAATTAGCTATGCTATGGTGTAGTCAGAAGTTACAACAACTGTTTACGAATTTTCTAAAGGAGGGTTACACATGAAAAAGAAATTACTGGCAGCAGTTTTATCTGTTGCAATGGCAGCATCTCTGCTTGCAGGCTGTGGGGGCAGCACAAGTACATCAGGCAGTACAGCCTCATCCGATGGTGGATCTGCATCTGAGGCGTCAGGCACAGAGACAGCAGACAGCGGAGAGGTACAGGAGATCACCTGGATGTTCTGGGATGACCTGACTGCTACAGAAGACCTGATCTCCAAGGGATATGCGGATGTTATTGAAAGATTTAATAAGGATTATGAAGGTAAATATCATGTAACACCGATCACAACCAATCTGGAGGAGTATTATACCAAGCTCAATGCACTGGTAGCTTCCGGAGATACACCAGATGTATTTATCGTAAGCCCCGGACCGAACCTGACAGATTATGTAGAGCCCGGTGTGGCAGCTCCTCTTGACAGCTATCTGGCAGACGGCTGGAAGGATACCTTTACTTCAGATGCTGTATTCTCACAGATGACCTATGATGGACAGATCTATGCAGTACCGCTGAATATCGCAGCAGCCTGTGCTTTCTACAATACAGAGATGTTTGAGGCAGCAGGTGCAGAAGTTCCCAAGACCTGGGATGAAATGATCGCAGCATGTGACAAGCTGCAGGCAGCAGGTTATACCCCTATCACTATTTCTGCAGGAACAGCATGGTGCCTTTCCATGGTAGCCGGTTACCTGTGTGAGATGGAAGGTGTGGATCTGGCAGCTCTGGCAGACGGTTCCGCAAGCTGGACAGATGGTAAGCTTGCAAGTGCAGCAGAGAAGCTGGTTCAGCTTTCCCAGTATTTCCAGAAGACAGCAGCAGGTGATACCAATGATGTGGCAACTGCAAACTTCTACAACGGAGAAGCAGCGATCCTGATCCAGGGTTCCTGGGCAATCGCACAGATCAATGGCTCCAACCCTGATTTCGAATCCAAGTGCGGCGTATTCCAGTTCCCTGGTGTTGACAGAGTTATTGCCAAGTCAGACTCTCTGGCTATGAGCTCTTCTACCAAGAATCCGGAAGCATGTATTGCACTGATGAAATATTTTACAGATGATACTGCACAGAAATATACCGCAGAAGTTGGCGGCAAGATTCCTGTTACCAACGTAGAATATGATGCTTCTGTTGCACCTGCACAGCTCAGCTATGTTATGGATGTATTCAGTAATGCAACCGGAACCTTCGGATTCTATAATGAGTCAATGCCTACAACAGAAGCCGGTGCTTTCTTTGATGACACCATGGTATCTGTATTCCTCGGTGATATGACACCGGAACAGGCAGCAACTGAAATGGAAGATTTTTATGCAAGTAACTGCCGCTAAAATGCGGCAGTAACCCAAACGGCTGGAGGAACGCTCATGGACAAAATGTTAAGAGATAAAAAGGCAATCATCATTTTTATAACGCCGGCATTTCTGTTATTTACCTTTATTCTGTTTATACCGATCTGCCAGTCAGTTTACTACTCCTTCTGTGAGTACAAGGGACTGACAGCACCTCAGTTTATCGGACTGACAAACTACAGGAATATGCTGAAGGATAAAAGCCTTGGATTTGCACTGAAAAACTCTCTGTTCTTTTTGATCTTTTCCTGCGTTTCCCAGCTGATCATGGGTCTTTTCCTGGCAGCGCTGCTGACCAATATCAATAAGGGACGGAATCTTTTCAAAAATATCATCTATCTGCCCTGTGTTCTGTCTTCCACAGCACTCGGACTTCTGTGGATGTTTATTTTCAGTCCCAAGCTTGGAATTAACCAGCTTCTTGCACAGTTTGGGATCGAAGGCCCCTTATGGCTGATGGATACCAGTGGGTTTATCATCCTGCCAATGTGGATCATTGCATTTGTGGCACTGTGGCAGTATGTAGGCCAGTCCATGATGCTCTATATGGCACAGATATCCGGAATCAGCAAATCACTTTATGAAGCTTCTTATATTGACGGATGCAACAAGTTCAAGAGTTTTATCCACATTACATTACCGTTGATCCGGCCCATGGTAGCGACTGCCATGTCCTTAAATGCGATTGGTTCCCTGAAATTCTTTGATCTGATCTACAACATGACAGAAGGCGGACCCAATCACAGGACGGAGGTGTTGGCGACGCACCTGTATACACAGGGATTTAAGTACAATAAATACGGATATGCCAGTGCGATCGGTGTTATCCTGATCGTCCTGTGTCTTCTGGTAACCGGACTGATCAACAGATTTGTGAAAACCGAAAATTATGAGATGTAAGGAGAGACGCCATGAAAAGTAATCGAGTAGGATCAGGGATCATCAAAGCGATCATTTATCTTTTTTTAATCCTGGTTTCCGTTATTTATATTGTACCGCTTGTCTGGGTATTTATGGTGTCCTTCAAGACAAATGCAGAGATCTTCACATCTCCCTTTGCTCTGCCGGAAAGCTTTTACCTGGATAACTTTACCTTTGCATGGACAGCCGGAAAGCTGGGTATTGCGACACTGAATTCATTTATTGTTTGTGCTGTTACATTGATCATCAGTATGGTGATAGGCTCCATGGCAGCCTTTGCCATTGGAAGACTCCGCTGGAAGCTGGCAAAGCCCTGCATGACCTATTTCCTGATCGGCATGATGATCCCGGTACACTGTGTCATGATCCCGCTGTTTACTAGATTTGCGAGGATGGGACTGTCGAACAGCCTGGTTGGTCTGATGATTCCTTATGTCACATTTTCGCTGCCGGTAACGATCTTTATCATGACAGGTTTCTTTGAGAGCATGCCGAATGAACTGATTGAATCCGCATGTATCGACGGGGCATCCATTTACAAGACCTTTTTCAGTATTGCATTGCCTCTGTCAAGAACGGGACTGTTTGTAACCGGTCTGATGACCTTTGTGGCGAACTGGAATGAGCTGCTTCTTGCCATGGTATTTATCTCTGATGATACCAAGAAGACGCTGCCGGTATCCCTGTCGAAGTTCGTAGGCCCTTACAATACCAATTATTCCCAGATGTTTGCAGCCATTATCATAGCAATTATTCCGACCGTTGTTGTCTACTGCATCTTCAGTAACCAGATCGTAGATGGACTGACAGCCGGAGCGGTGAAAGGATAACAGATGAGCAGAGAGAAAGAACCCCTTATAACCCATATTTACACTGCAGATCCGTCTGCTCATGTATTTGATGACAGGCTTTATATATATCCGTCCCACGATATTCCCCATGACGGGGAAGACAATGACAACGGGGATGAATACCAGATGCAGGACTACCATGTATTCAGCATGGACAGTGTGGATGCGCCCTGTATCGACCACGGGGAAGTACTCAGCAAGGATGATGTTCCCTGGGTCAGGGATCAGATGTGGGCACCGGATGTGGTATATAAGAATGGAAAATATTATCTGGTGTTTCCGGCAAGAGACATGGAAGGAAATTTCCGCCTTGGTATTGCCACAGCAGAGAAGCCGGAAGGTCCTTTTAAACCGGAAGAACACTGTATTGAAGGCAGCTTCAGTATCGATCCGGCAGCCTTTATGGATGATGACGGCAAAGTCTATGTGTACTTTGGCGGCCTGTGGGGAGGCCAGCTTGAAAAATTCCAGAGCGGTACCTTTGATCCATCAGGAAAGGAACCTGAAAAGGACCAGCCGGCACTGCTTCCCATGTGTGCTGTGATGAGTGAAGATATGCTTTCCTTTGCAGAGGCTCCAAGAGGTGTACAGATCCTGGATGAAAAGGGTGATCCGATCCTTGCAGGAGATGAGGAGAGACGTTACTTTGAAGGACCCTGGATGCACAAATATAAGGGAACCTATTATCTGTCTTACTCGACAGGAACTACACACAGAGTTGTGTATGCTACAGGAGATAATCCACTTGGACCCTTTACCTACAGAGGACATATTTTAGAGCCGGTGATCGGCTGGACGACACATCATTCCATTGTGGAATTTCATGGAAAATGGTATCTCTTTTACCATGACTGCGAACTGTCCGGTGGGATCAATCACAGACGCTGCGTGAAGTATACAGAGCTTCATTATAATGAAGACGGAACCATACAGACCATTTTCCCCTATGATAAATAAGAAGTCGTGGAAAAAGGGATTCTGCTGCTGAATTGCCTGCAAGGAATGATTGCAAAGGAGAATATTTTATTTTATACTGATTACTGATAAACAGCAATCAAAGGAGGCAACAGATACATATGGTTCAGGTATTGGGCAGTGGTGCTTATCTTGTAAATGGAATGGAGATCATTCCGGATGATGAGCAGGCAGGCGTAGCGCTGAAAGCAAAGACCGGCAGGGAGATTTCAAAAGAAAGTGCCAGAAAAGGTACGATCGCCTATGGGATTCTGGAGGAGCATAACACTTCCGGAAACATGGACAAGCTTAAGATTAAGTTTGACAAGCTGACATCCCATGATATTACATTTGTGGGGATCATCCAGACAGCGAGGGCTTCAGGCCTTACGAAGTTCCCGATTCCCTATGTACTTACCAACTGTCACAATTCCCTTTGTGCAGTAGGCGGTACGATCAATGAAGATGACCATATGTTTGGACTGACCTGTGCCAAAAGGTACGGCGGTGTCTATGTACCTCCTCATCAGGCAGTCATCCACCAGTTTGCAAGAGAAATGCTGGCTGGCGGCGGCAAGATGATCCTGGGAAGTGATTCCCATACAAGATACGGTGCTCTTGGAACCATGGCCATGGGAGAAGGCGGACCGGAACTGGTAAAGCAGCTTCTGTCACAGACCTATGACATTAATATGCCGGGTATCGTCGGTGTGTATCTGACCGGAGCGCCGAAGAAGGGTGTAGGGCCTCAGGACGTAGCCCTTGCCATCATTGGTGAAGTGTTTGCCAGTGGTTATGTAAAGAATAAGGTGATGGAATTTGTAGGTCCTGGTGTGGCTTCCTTAAGTGCAGATTTCAGGATCGGCATTGATGTCATGACAACAGAAACGACATGCCTGTCATCGATCTGGAAGACCGATGATGCCATCAGGGAGTTCTACGAGATCCATGGCAGAAGTGAAGAATATAAAGAATTAAATCCTGCAGATGTGGCATATTATGACGGTATGATCACGATCGATCTGGGAACCATTGAACCCATGATCGCCATGCCGTTCCACCCGAGCAATACCTATACGATTGCAGAGCTGAATGCCAATCTGATGGATATTTTAAATGATGTGGAGAAAAAGGCAGCGGTTTCTCTGGACGGTGCTGTACCGTATACCTTAAAGGATAAGGTAAGAAACGGTAAGTTCATGGTAGACCAAGGAATCATCGCAGGCTGTGCCGGAGGTGGATTCGAGAATATCTGTGCAGCAGCGGATATTATGAAGGGCAGCTACATCGGATCTGATGAATTTACCTTAAGCGTGTACCCGGCTTCCATGCCAGTTTATATGGAACTGATCAAAAATGGCTGTGCAGCAGCGCTGCTTGAAACAGGTGCTGTTTTAAAGACAGCATTCTGCGGTCCCTGCTTCGGTGCAGGAGATACACCGGCAAACAATGCGTTCAGTATCCGTCATTCCACAAGAAACTTCCCGAACAGGGAAGGCTCCAAGCTGCAGAGCGGACAGATCGCATCCGTAGCGCTGATGGATGCCAGGTCCATTGCTGCAACAGCGGCAAATAAAGGTGTCCTGACACCGGCTACTGAGTTTGACGGCACGATCGGTAAATACAAATATCATTTTGATGCCAATATCTATAAGAACAGAGTCTTTGACTCTCACGGCGTGGCAGATCCTTCTGTCGAGATCCATTTCGGACCCAATATCAAGGACTGGCCTGCCATGGAAGCACTTCCTGAGAATCTGGTGCTTCAGGTAGTTTCCGAGATCCATGATCCGGTAACCACCACAGATGAGCTGATCCCTTCCGGAGAAACCTCATCCTATCGTTCCAATCCTCTTGGGCTTGCAGAGTTTACCCTTTCCAGGAAGGATCCTGCTTATGTGGGACTTGCCAAGGAGATCCAGAAGGCGGAGAAGGAAAGAGTACAGGGCGGACATCCCTGTCAGGCATTCCCGTACCTGAAAGAGGTCATGGGAACGATCAAAGAGCAGTTTACAGAAGTCAATCATACCAATACCGGATTTGGTTCTACCATTTTTGCAGTAAAGCCAGGCGATGGTTCCGCCAGAGAACAGGCGGCTTCCTGCCAGAAGGTACTGGGTGGCTGGGCGAATATTGCCAATGAATATGCGACCAAGAGATACCGTTCCAATCTGATCAACTGGGGTATGCTTCCTTTCCTGATCCCTGAAGGGGAACTGCCGTTTACCAATAAGGATTTCCTGTTCTTCCCCGGTATCCGCAGTGCGGTAGAAGAGAAGACAGAGGAGATCACAGGCTACACGGTTAAGGATGGCAGCATGAAAGCATTCACAGTGAAGCTCGGAGATCTTACCGATGAAGAAAGACAGATCATCCTGGATGGCTGTCTGATCAATTACAATCGTGTGAAATAAAACAGCATAAAAGACAGCATTTTGAAAACGATTCAGAATGCTGTCTTTTTTTACGAAACTGCTTTCTATATGTCTTTTTCGCATCTCTCCATGAATAAACAGGAAATATCGGGTAAAACTATCCATAGGACAATGAATTTCATCAACCGAATGAAAAAGGAATGGAGAGATAGAAAATGAAAAGAAAAATAAGAAGAAAAGGTCTGCTGAAGGAACGGATCGCCATGGCAGTCTGTGCTGTTACGGTGCTTGGTGTATTAACAGCC
The DNA here is from genome assembly GCA_902766365.1 of uncultured Lachnospiraceae bacterium. Taxonomy (GTDB): domain Bacteria; phylum Bacillota; class Clostridia; order Lachnospirales; family Lachnospiraceae; genus Suilimivivens. Next base: position 12,060 of record CACXDC010000050.1, read on the forward strand.
ACAGGATTGTGGATGAAGGACAGTACTTCCACGCAGGACCGTGGATATGTTGTGGACTTAAGTGAAATAGAAAAAAACGGAGCTGCAAGTGGGACAGAGGACGAGATCAGGGCGATCCAGCATGTGCAGGAACCGGAAGTGACCGGGGATGATCTTGATTATGATCCTTATTTTCAGGAAACGGGTTCGCAGAACGTGGAAAATCCGGATGGGTCCATAAGTGAAAGCATGTCAGCATCGCCCGCAGAGGATGTGGCAGCAGGTGAAAAGCTGCCTGAAGATGCGGCAGGAAAGGAAGGAACGGACGGAGAAGACAAAGAAGCAGACACACCGGCGATCTCCACGGCCATGCAGCCTACGCTTTCCTTTGGAGAAACGGATACCCTTGTCTGGCCGGTCGTAGGAAACGTGCTAATCAATTACAGTATGGACAAGACTGTGTATTTCCCGACACTGGATCAGTATAAATATAATCCGGCTATTGTGATCGCAGCAAATGAGGGAGATATGATCACGGCAGCGGCAGCGGGCAAGGTGACAAGCGTGTTTGAGGATCCACAGATCGGGCAGGCGGTTACGATGGATCTTGGTAATGGATATGAGGTCACCTACGGGCAGCTTAAGGAAATCCTGGTCTCGGAAGGAAGCTATGTATCTATGGGAGATATGATCGCCAGGGTGGCAGCTCCCACGAAATATTACAGCATTGAGGGAACCAATGTATACTTCAAGCTGACCAAAGACGGAAATCCTATCAATCCCATGACCAGGCTCAGCTAGAGTTCTGATCCGCATCACAGTTTCAGACCGGCCGGAAAAGTGAAAATATCTTTACCCTGCTGTTAAAAACAGGTATAATCAATAGAGATATACCATTTGGGAGGAAGAATCTTGCGAAGGCATTCGGTAATTTGGGTTTTCCTTTGCCTGATTGTCCTTACGGGATGTGGCAGTACAGAGGAAAAATGGCAGAATGGCCAGGGAAATATACCTGAGGCTGACAGTATGGAACAGGAACCGCAGCTTTCCTATGAGGTGCCGGTAAGTACACCGGGGATCCTGGTTGACCGGCTCGGCTATCTGCCAGAGGAAAATAAAACCGTTATTTTTAAAGGAAGGGATCTGCCACAGGAATTTTATGTGGTAGACCAGAAAACAGAACAGATTGTTTATCAGGGGTATCCGGAGATCCGAAAGGAAGAAGGAGAAGAAAAGGAAGCATATGGCGACTTTTCTGACTTCACTGCTCCGGGCACCTATTACATAGAAGCACCGGTCCTTGGGAAATCCTATTCTTTTTCTATATCGGATACGGTGTATGATTCCCTTTTCCGGGAGGCCTGTAAACAGTATTATTATAACCGGTGTGGTATGACCCTTGGCAGTGAGTATGCGGGGGATAAGGCACATAATGCCTGTCACACCGGTAAGAGCGTGCTCCGGGAAAATGGTTCTGTAAGTATGGATGCTTCCGGCGGATGGCATCAGAATGAAAATGGTGAAAAAAATATTACCGGTGCTTCCAGGGCTATGGCTGTGCTGATGATGTCCTATGAACTGTATCCGCAGGAATATACTGATCAGGAAGGAATACCGGAAAGTGGCAATCAGATCCCGGATATTCTGGATGAGATCCGTTATGAAACAGAGTGGTTTCTGAAAATGCAGGATAAACAGACCGGCGCAGTATATGCGGGCGTTACAGTCTATGACAAAGGCAGTTATGTAGAACCAGCCTGTGCAAGGGCGGAATTTGCTTTTGCCATGACGATGGCAAAATTTGGGTATCTGTATCAGAATTATGACAAGGAATATGCCATGACCTGTCTGAAAGCAGCAGACAGGGCATTTAAACATGCAGTCTTATATGAGGAAACAGATGACCGGGAAGAAGAAATATGGCAGTTTGCGGCTGCAGCAGAGATTTACCGGGCGGCAGGGCAGGTGTCCTATCAGAAATATCTGGTAGAATATCTTTCGGATGGAGACCTGACACTGGCGGGGGATATGGTGCAGCTTTCGGGCTGTGTTACATATATATCTACGAAACAGACGGTAAGTATGGTACTGTGCGAAAAGATCATGACGATGCTGATGGATCAGGCTGAAGAAATTTCTGAGGAAGTCAGGGGATCCCTGTATATGACTTCGGCAGAAGCAGAGGGTGACAGCAGCAGGATCCTGGCGCAGGCAGCATATCTGACAGTGGTCAATCATGTGATTCCCAATTATGAGTATAAGACGATGATAGAAAACCAGCTCCATTATCTCCTTGGCAGAAATGAGATGGGACTTGATTATATCAGCGATGACACAGAGGAAGATCCCTGTGTGATCAATCAGTTCAGGGAAGACAGTATGCTGGTATTTATTCTGGCAGGTATTGTTTCAGAAAACTGAAGATGTGACAGAAAAGAGAGGATAAAATATGATACGTTTGATTTTGGTTGCAGTATTTCTGGTACTTTTTCTGGTACTTGGCATTCCACTGCTGCTGATCGAGTGGGTGATCGGTAAATTTGATCAGAGGGCGAAGGATCTCAGTTCCCTGCGCATCGTGCAGTGGGCATTTAAGGTGATCCTGTTTCTTGCCGGTACCAAAGTTATTATAAAAGGCGAGGAAAATGTACCGAAGAATGAACCGGTCCTGTATGTGGGCAACCACAGGAGTTATTTTGATATTGTTATCACTTATTCAAGAGTTCCGGATCTGACAGGCTATATCGCCAAGAAGGAAATGCTCAAATGGCCGCTTCTGGTAAACTGGATGAAGAATCTGCACTGCCTGTTTCTGGACAGACAGGACGTGAAGCAGGGACTGAAGACCATACTGACTGCCATTGACAAGGTAAAGGCCGGTATATCTATCTGTATTTTCCCGGAGGGTACCAGAAACCGGGTAAATGATACCTTTATGGAATTCCATGAGGGAAGCTTCAAGGTGGCAAGCAAGAGCGGCTGTGCAGTAGTACCGATGGCGATCTATAATTCTGCGGCTATCTTTGAAGATCATATCCCGTGGATAAAGAAGGCCACGGTGATCGTAGAATATGGCAAGCCTTTCTATATTAAGGATCTGCCGAAGGAAACCCAGAAAAGGGTTGGCGCTTACAGCAGAGATCTGATCATGGAAAATTATTTTCGTCTGAAGGAAGAAGCAAAGGAGAACGGATATGGATAAAATAGCGGTTTTAATACCCTGTTATAATGAGGAAAAGACGATCGCCAAGGTGGTAAAAGATGCAAAGGCTGCACTGCCGGAGGCGGTGATCTATGTATATGATAATAACTCCACAGACAGAACAGTGGAGCTGGCAAGGGAAGCAGGGGCTGTGATCCGGCATGAATATATGCAGGGAAAGGGCAATGTCATCCGCAGGATGTTCCGGGAAGTGGAAGCCCGCTGTTATATCATGGTGGACGGGGATGATACCTATCCCATGGAATTTGCACCGGAAATGGTAGACAAGGTACTGCATCACAATGCAGACATGGTAGTCGGAGACAGGCTTTCTTCTACTTATTTTTCAGAAAACAAGCGTCCTTTCCACAATATGGGAAACTCTCTGGTACGTGCCAGCATTAACAGGCTGTTCCAGTGTGACATCAAGGATATTATGACCGGATTCCGTGCATTCAGCTATGGTTTTGTCAAAACCTTCCCAATCCTGTCAAAGGGCTTTGAGATTGAAACAGAGATGACGATCCATGCCGTTTACAACCAGCTTCAGATCGACAATGTGGTCGTGGATTACAGAGACAGGCCGGAGGGCAGCGTGTCCAAACTGAATACCTATGCAGATGGATTTAAGGTTCTTGGTACGATCTTCCGTCTGTACCGGGATTACAAGCCATTTGGTTTCTTTAGCCTGTTTGCACTTCTGCTGGCACTGGTTTCGGTATTGTTTTTTATACCGGTACTGGCAGAATACTTTGCTACAGGACTGGTGCTGAAGTTCCCTACGCTGATCGTATGCTGCTTTGTCATGCTGGCTGCCATCCAGTCTTTCTTTGCAGGACTGATGTTATCCAACAGTGCGCAGAAGAACCGGAGAGACTTTGAATATCGTTATACTCTCGTCTGCGAAAAAGAGCTGAGACAGAGAGAGGAGAAATAAAGAGTGAAAAAAATAGCAGAAAAATGGTATCTTGTTCTGATCATCGGCTTTCTTGTCTTTGCAGCCCTTGTGTTCGGGATTTTCGGGGAGAGCAGTATTATTTCCGTGCATGACAACCTGGATCTGTTCGTGGCACAGTTCCAGATGCTGAAGAATACAGGAACCTTTTGGAAGCATGGCGCAGAAGTGCCGTTTCTTGGCGGGATCAGCCGGGATGTGCTGCCTTCCGAGTTTTCACTTTATTCCCTGCTGTATATGATCCTGCCATCTTACTATGCGTATGTGGCAGGATATCTGTTAAAGATCATGATCGGTACCTTTTCCATGGTGCTCCTTGCCAGAGATCTGTTTAAGGATCAGTATGGAGAAAGTAAGCCGGTGATCTTTCTTGCCGGGTTTGCTTATGGAATCCTGAATGTTTTTCCGGCCTTTGGTATCCCCTTTGCATCTATTCCCCTGGTGGTTTATCTTCTTCGCAGAATTTACAGAAAGCCGTCAGCAGGGTGGTATCTGCTGTTATTTCTTTATCCGCTGTTATCCTATTTTTCCTATTTTGGCCTGTTTATCCTGGGATATCTGGCGATTGCCTTTGCTGTTCTATGGATCAGGGATCGGAAATTCCCACTTCGGATGTTCCTTTCCCTTGTCGTGCTTTCGGCAGGCTATATCCTGTTTGAATACCGGTTGTTTGGAACCATGCTGTTTGGAAGTGAAGAAACGATCCGGTCTACTATGGAAGCAGGAAGCTTTACAGGCAGAGAAATTGTGCAGACCATGGTGGATGGCTTCAAACAGGGGATGTTCCATGCAGAAAGCGTGCATACCTATCTGGTGATGCCGGTCTGTCTTTTGTATTTCCTGTTCCTTAATGTGTCTTATATCCGGAAAGGAAATGCGAAGGGGATCTTCCATGACGGCTATAATCTGCTGATGGTGCTTCTGGTATTTAACAGTGTAGTATATGGCATTTATTATCTGGAGTCTTTCCGCAGTTTCATTGAAAAGATTGTGCCACCGCTGAAAGGATGGCAGTTCAACAGGACGATCTTCTTCAATCCCTTTGTCTGGTATCTGGCATTTCTATATGTGCTTGTCAGGCTGTATCAGGAGAAGAAAAAATGGCTGTGTATCCTGACTGATCTGCTGGCAGTGGCAGCAGTGCTGCTGATCGTATTTTCGGGAACAAGGTATAATGACATTTATCATACCTGTGTAGCGAAGGCTTATGAGATCCTGAAGGGAAAGGAATCCAATGACTTAAGCTACGGTGAGTTTTATTCGGAAGAACTGTTTGCAAAGGCAAAAGAAGACATCGGTTACAACGGAGAATGGGCGGCGGCCTATGGCTTTCATCCGGCAATCCTTGAATATAATGGAATTTCCACACTGGATGGCTACCTTGGCTTCTATTCTGAGGATTATAAGGGAAGATTCCGTAAGGTGATCGCACCGGCACTTTCAGAGAATACAGCATCTGCAGAATATTTCGATACCTGGGGAGCCAGGGCGTATCTGTACTCTCCGACGGAGACTTCCCTTGTGATGGCAGTCAGGGATTATCAGGTAGAAGATAAGAGCCTTGCGATTGATGTGGATGCCTTTAAAGCATTGTCTGGAAGATATCTGTTCAGTCGGATCTGTATTTCCAATGCAGAAGAGGAAGGCTTTACACTGGTCGGCACATACACAGATGAAGCCTCTCCGTATACGCTGTATGTATACCGGACAACGACCCGGTATCAGAGCACTGACTGGTCAGGGATTCCTTTTTCAGAGAGAGCTCTGAATTATGACAGAGATGCCATATATGAGACAGCAGATCAGCTCGAGGCGCTGGCCGAAGAAGCCAGAAAGCAGGAGGAGAATGGGGGAGCAGCAGTTCTCCAGGAAGAGAAAGCCCTCTCTCTGTATGAAAGCCTTCTGGATGGCTGTATCAGGGCGAGAACCTGTAATGCCCTGTCACAGATCCGTTATGATCAGGATGTCAGAAATGAGGAAAACGCCAGCCTGCAGGAACAGCAGTATGAGGATACACTGGATATTACAGACAGGGTCTATGCTGTCATGGCGCAGGTGTGCAATTCTCCGTATGAAGCAACTTTTTCCGGGATATTTACTGAAAGTGAAATAAGTGCACTTCAGGATTATGAGGAAATGACAGAGAAAGAGAAGGATCTGATCCTTAAGGAAAACAGTCTGCAGCAGGAATACAATGAGGCACTGCTTGATGATTACAATGCAGAGTATGAAGGAAAAACCTGGAGCTTTACCCTGCTGGAAACAGAAGGGGACAGCCTGGCGGCGGAGGAATATCAGGCGGTTCAGAGAGCGCTGTATGCAGAGAAAAACAGTGTGATCGGGGAAATCTACTGTGAACTGGTATCTATCAGGGATCAGCTTGCCAGAGAGTATGAATATGACAATTATGCTGAGTATGGATATGAGGGCATGTATCTGCGGGACTATGGGACAGAGGATGCCAAATCTCTGTTTAAACAGGTAAAAAAAGAAGTCATACCGTGGCTGATCGAAATAGAATCCCTTTATTACGGGATGGATAGTTCAGCACTTGAGGAGCTACGTGACCGACCGGCAGCAGAGCGGCTTTCTGCGGTACACAAGTATATCGGAGAGCTGAACCCGGAGATGGAAGAAGCCTTTGACTATATGCTGACATATGATCTTTATGATATGGATGCGGGAGAAAACAAGGCACAGACCGGATATACCATAGGCCTTCCCTGGTATGGCGATGCCTTTATCTTTGATGCTCCTTACGGGGAATGGCAGGATTATGCAACGACGATCCATGAATTTGGACATTACAATTATACCGTTCATGAAAAAAGTAATCCCCTGTTTACAGTCAATAATATGGACCTGTGTGAGATCCACTCCCAGGGACTGGAAATGCTGTTTTATGATTACGATCAGGAAATGATCCCGGGTGAGGCCGGAGAAATGTTCCGGCTGCAGGACGTGGTACAGCTGGCAGAACAGACAGCAAATGCCTGTATGCTTGCTGAATTTGAGATCCGTGTGTATGAGAACCCGGATATGACAAGGGAAGATATGAACAAACTGTACTGTAATCTGGCAAGGGAATACGGAAAGGCAGTGAGTGAGGATATGCAGGAACTGTATTCCTGGGTGGATATTCCCCATCTCTTCATGCAGCCCTGTTACTATCTTGGCTATGGGACATCGGCGTTCACAAGCCTTGATCTCTTTGCAATGGCAGGAGAGGATCGGGAAGCTGCGGTTGATAAATATCTGGAACTGACTACGGTTTCTTCTGAAACGCCTTACTGTGAAGCTGTGCAGAAGGTGGGACTTCGGGATATCTTTGAAAAGGGAGTCCCCGGAGAGATCCTGAAGGAAGTAACTGGCAGGCTTAAGAAGGATTACGGACAGTAAACTGCATAGAATAAAAAGAAGGTGTACCAGAGCTGGTCTGGTACACTTTTTTCTCTTTAGTGATTCAGAAAAATCAGATCTTTTCGCCTCTTCTGTATTTGCCGACAACTTTCTGGATACGTTCGTTGGGATCCAGAAGATCACTGATGGATGCATCGTGATTCAGAGTATCGATCAGGTAAGCGATATATTTACTCATATCACAGTTGATATACCATTCTCTGGAGAGAAGCTCCGGTGTCTGGTAGATCAGATTGGTGGTCAGGACTCTGTCAATGATACCACTCTGATATGCCTTGTCAAAGCGCTCCAGACCATTTGTGAACAGACCGAAGGTAGTGCAGATGAATACCTTTCTTGCACGACGCTCCTTCAGGGCAGTGGCAACTTCGATCACACTTTCTCCGGATGAGATCATATCATCGATAATGATCATATCCTTGCCTTCAACGGATGAGCCAAGGAATTCATGGGCAACGATGGGGTTTCTTCC
>CACXDC010000051.1 GCA_902766365.1 uncultured Lachnospiraceae bacterium
AATCTGTTTCTTTCCTTTTTCACATCACCGCTGACGATCCCTACCGTGATCAGTGGACTTGCTCTTTTGCAGGTATATAACCTTCTTGAAGTTGACAGAAATTTCTGGGTTATTCTGAGCGGACATATTATGTTCGTAACGCCTTTTGTGGTCAGAACCATGTATACCTCCTTTTACAGGTTCAACCACTCCATAGAAGAGGCTTCCTGGGTGATGGGAGCTGGAAAAGTAAAGACCTTTTTCCTGATTGTGCTCCCATCGGTAAAGGAAGGACTGATGACATCCGTATTCTTCGCTTTTATCACATCGTTCAGTAATCTGACGATATCAACCTTCCTGGCAACAGGAAAAAATATTACCCTGCCGATCAAGATCTACACGGCGGCAAGCTTCAACCCGACACCGGTACTTTCCGCAATTTCTACCATTATTATTCTGGTAACGGCAGTAGTCATGTGTCTGATGAAGAGTCTTGGAAATAAAGAATAGACGAGGAGGAAATGTTATGGAATCACTGGTAATAAAGGATCTGGAAAAGAAATTTGGTGACGTTGAGGTTTTAAAGAAGATCAACCTGAATGTGGAGGAAGGCGAGTTCGTATCACTCCTTGGTCCTTCCGGATGCGGAAAGACGACAACACTGCGTATCATAGCAGGACTCCTTGAAAAGAGCGGCGGAGAAGTGGTGATCAATGGAAATAACGTGGAGAATGTACCGGTACATAAAAGAAATAACGGAATGGTATTTCAGAATTATGCACTGTTCCCTCATATGACAGTTGCTCAGAATGTAGAGTATGGACTGAAACAGCAGAAGGTTCCCAAGGCGGAGCGGAAGAAAAAGGTAAAAGAAGGTCTGGAGCTGGTACATCTGGAATGGCTGGGAGACAGGTATCCCAAACAGCTTTCCGGAGGTCAGCAGCAGAGAGTGGCACTGGCAAGGGCGCTGGTGTTAAAGCCCAATCTTCTCCTTCTGGATGAGCCCCTGTCAAACCTGGATGCAAAGCTCAGGGAGGAAATGCAGGTAGAGATCAGAAATATCCAGAAGAAGCTGAATGTGACCACGATCTTTGTTACCCATGACCAGAAGGAAGCCCTGAGTATGTCAGATAAGATCGCAGTAATGAATAAGGGCATGATAGAGCAGTATGGTACACCGGAAGAAATCTATGAGAATCCCAGAACAGAATTCGTGGCAACATTCCTTGGATATTCCAATCTGGTCAGAGGTACGGTAGAAGGACAGGAAGGAGACAGTATCCTTGTGGACTCCAACTTCGGTCAGATCAGGATGCCAAAGAAGGATGGACTTTCCGGAGGCAGCAAGATCCTGGCATCTGTCAGACCGGAGCGTATGATCCTTTCCAAAACAGAAAAGGAAGGCAACTGCGTAAAGTGCCAGGTAACAGAACGTGTTTATGTAGGAAACTCGATCCAGTACACCGTACTTACAGATACCAATGTAAATGTACTGATCACGGTGGCAGCGCCAGATGAATCCAACAATCTGTTTGTCGGAGAGAGCGGATATATCAGCTGGCTGCCAGAGTATATGAGACTCATTGAGGGAGAAAAGGACGCATGAAGAAAATAGAAGCAGATACTTTTCTGAATATGGAGATTCCACTTTCCCTTTCCTGCAGCAGGGATGGCAGACAGGTATTTGTCAGCTTCCGGAAAACGGAACACGAAAAATATGTTTCACTGATCAGAAAGCTGGGTCCGGATGGCAGAACGTTTATTGATTTCGGAGAAGGTGCCATGCAGACCGTATCCGGGGATGGGACGAAGCTCCTTTATGTAACAGCCGGAGAGGATGGCAGACAGAAGCTGATCATCCGTGATCTGGAGGATGGAAAGGAAGTATTTCTTGGAGAATATCTGAGGATCCAGGAGCTTTCTTTTTCGGAGGATGGAAGGAAACTGGTATTTACGGCAGCATTTCCTTTATGTCACGAACCGGAGGATCTGCCGATGCTCTCAGAGGTACAGTGGATCGACAGGGTAAAGTTTAAAACAGATGGTGTTGGTCTCTTTGATGGCACCTACAGACAAATTGGTGTTTATGATCTGGAAAGCGGAAGCTTTTCCATTATATCTGAAGGAAGAAGAGACCTTTCAGAACCAAAATTTGTGGGAAATGACAGGATCCTGTATCTGGCGATTCCGGTGGATCCGGACAATTCAGATGATTTTCATCTGTACAGCAGAGAACTGGCACAGGAAAAAAGCCGGATATGGGAGGGACCGGGTGGCCCGATCGGGCACTTAAGTGTCAGCCCTGATCAGAAATATGCGGCATGTATTGCCCATGATAATCAGTACTGGGAAGCAACGAATTTCAAAATATATCTTTTTGATCTGGAAACAGGAGCATTCCGGTGTCTGACGGATGGTTATGACAGATCTGTTGGAAATTATGTGATCAATGATACCGGTTATGACAGAAATCAGTATTCCCTGGAGTGGGAAGAGGACGGCAGTGCCATTGATACGCTGATCACGGATGGCTACAGTGTCAATCTTTACCAGGTTTCCACAGAAGATGGCAGCATTTCACCCATCACAGAAGGAAAACAGGTTCTGTTTTCGGCAAAAAGAGCAGGAAATGTCATTTACGCATTTGGCTCTGATGAAGTGACAGATGCAAAAATTGTAGAGATCAGAAAGGATGGAACAGTCAGTTCTCTCTGGAAAGGGGAGATCACAGAGGAAAACTATTCTCTGAGCCGGTCGGAAAGCTTCCGGTATGAAGGTTACGATGGCAGCAGCCGGGAAGGGCTTTATTATCCTCCGCAGGGAGAGACAAAAGGCATTGTGCTTGATATCCACGGAGGACCTCATTACTGTCACGGATATGATCTTTCCTATGATGTACAGCTTCTCACAGCGAAAGGGTATGGAGTGATCCTCTGTAATCCTGCAGGCAGTCAGGGAAGCGGCGAGAAATTGGCAAGAGCGAGCTATCATGACTGGGGCGGCAAGGATTACCGAGAACTGCTTACCTGCCTTACGGCAGCACAGGAAGCATTTTCACTGGAAGGACTGCCTGCAGCAGTTATGGGTGGAAGCTATGGTGGATTCATGACAAACTGGATGATCAGCCATACGGACTGCTTTGCCTGTGCCATTTCAGAGAGAAGTACCTGTAACAGATACAGTCAGGCCGGAACCAGTGACTGTGCTTTCCGGTATGGCATGTTTGAGTTTGACGGAGCCGCATGGGAAAACCCGCAGCATTATATGGAGCATTCTCCCATCAGCTATGTAAAGGATGTACATACACCGGTACTGCTGATCCACGGAGACAGAGATATGAACTGTCCCATTTCCCAGAGTGAGGAATGGTATTCCGCACTGAAGATGGAAGGAAAGGAAGCATATCTGGCGGTATTTAAAGGAGAGTATCATTCTCTTACCGGAAAGGGAAGGCCAAAGAGCAGACTTGACAGATATCAGTTGCTTATTTGGTGGCTTGACCGGTATATGACGAAAGGAGAAGCCTATGTTTGAGAAGATAGAAGCGTACTGTGAAAAATTCGGAGATAAGATGGGAATCGTACTGGAGGATCTTAAAACCGGCGAAAAGCTGGAGAAGAATCCGGACATTTCCTTTTCCTCTGCAAGCCTGATCAAATACCCCATTATGTGGAGCCTGTTTGAACAGGTCAGTGAAGGAAAGATCGATCTTCAGGAGGTTCATACGCTGGTAAAGGATGATAAGGCCGGTAGCAGCGTTTATGACAGCAGTGTGCTGCGGGAGCTGCACGAGGGGATTCCACTTACCCTGGAAGACTGCCTGAACTTTATGATCGTCATCAGTGATGATACGGCTACCAATATTATTATGAAGAAACTGGGATTTGAAACCATGAATGCGTCCTTTGCACGGCTTGGCCTGAAGGGGACAAAGGCAGGACGGCTGATGATGGATTATGAAGGACTTGAGCATGGCAGGGACAATTTTATTTCTGCAGGAGATATAAACCGCCTGTCGGAGATCCTGTGCAGGGATGAGATCCTTGATCATACCTTTAACCAGCAGATGCTTGGGATCCTGTTAAGACAGCGTCACAATGATGCGATCAACAGGCATTATCCCATGGATATTCCCTACGCCCACAAGGGAGGCTGTATCAGACAATATGGCATCGACCATGACTGTGGCATTCTTTATAAGGATGGAAAGCCGGCGGTGCTTGTCAATGTATGTACCCGCTTTGTAGAAAATTCCAGAGATGAGATCAATCATATTGGTGACATGCTTTATGAATGTATTTATAAGTAGGAATTAACGTGGTGTTAACTGGCTGTGCCAGTTTACATAAATAAGAAGGAAAAGGAGAAAAAATTATGAAAAAATCATCAAAAGTACTTGCAGCAATCTTATCAGCATCCTTGTGTCTTTCCATGACCGGATGTGGAGGAAGCCAGACAGCGGCAGAGGATACGAGTGCAGCTGCAACGGAAACACCGGCAGAAGAGACAGAAACAACAGAAGCAACGGAGTCTGCAGATGTCAACGAGAATGGTGTGGAAGGAAAGACCATGCCAAATGGAGTTACCTACTATTTTGAAGATGTAGATACCCTGTATGTAGGAAGCTATGGTGGTACCTATGATGAGGCATTCCAGATCGTAGCTGACAGATTTACAGAGGATACCGGAGTCAAGGTCGTATTCGATTCCTCCTGGAACTTCAGCAAACTGGTATCGGAGAACCATCATCCCAGCGTTGGTGTATGTGTAGCCGATGATGTCCGTCTGGCAGAGAGCTATGTTATGGGAGATGACGCTGTATATGAAGTACTGGATACTTCCAAGATCCCTACCATGAGCGAACTGTATGACAGTGCCATTGATAAATATACAAACAGCCCTGTTGTTCACTGGGGTAAATACGGTATCGCCTACAGAGCTGACCTCGTAGAAACAGCACCTACTTCCTGGGCTGATCTCTGGAACGAGGAATATGCAGGAAAAGTAACCATTAACCCCTTAAGCGGTACAGGCGGAACCCAGTTCTTTATTCAGGCGATCATGATGAACGGCGGTTCTTATGAGGATCCTCAGCCCGGCTGGGATGCCCTTACTGATCTTGCGAAAAACAATCTGCTCTGTGTAACTTCCACAACAGCAACACTGACACAGGAACTGACAGATGGCTCCGTAGTGATCGCTCCCTGGTGGGATGGAAGAACCAATGCCCTTGCAGAGACAGGCGTAGATGTTAAATTCGTAACACCCAAGGAAGGTGCTTATGCAACCATTTCAACCATGTCCATTCCTGTAGGTTCTGAAACACCTGAACTTGCTTACTACTTCATTGACCTCTGCTGTGATGCAGAACTGCAGAAGGAAATGACACCTATTATCGGCTATGGTCCTACCAATAAGAATACTGTTCTGGATGAGGAAACAGCATCCAAGGTACTGTATGGTGAGGATCAGGTAAAGGATCTGATCTTCTGTGACTGGGTTGCTGTAGCAGAAAACCTGGCAGACAGAAATGATATCTTTATGGAAACAATCGCTCCTCTCTGCGGTACAGCAGAATAGGAAATTAAGAAAGTGATCTGAGGGAAGGCTGCTGACAGGCAGCTTTCCCATATTCAGAAATTATTTTCCATATCCAGGAATGGGTTTCCCGAAGGTCTCAGGATATGGGAATACAACAGAACGACAGGGGATGGTGAAACTATGAGTTCAGTAACAGAAAAATTCAGGAAACTGGGAATTGATCATGCACCGGGACAGGAAGCTTTGCAGCAGAAGGGAAGCAGTGTACTAATCGGAGAAAAACTGGAAGGAACACCGGTAGACTTTTCTCACGGAGATGTAGATGCTTTTGAGCCGTTGCCGGGAAGCCTTGACAGCTTTGTGAAGGGCTATAAGGCCGGTGGCAGACAGGCCTATACAGAATACAGAGGAAAAGAAAAGATCAGAGAAGATCTGGCAGAAAAATTATCAGCCTTTACGGGAAGCCAGATGAATGCAAAAGAAAATATCATCATTACACCCGGAACCCAGGGAGCACTTTTCCTGGCAATGGGATCGCTGATTGGAAGCGGGGATAAGGTGGCAATCGTAGAGCCCGATTATTTCGCAAACCGCAAGCTGGTTGAATTTTTTGACGGACAGCTGGTTCCGATCTCTATGGATTATGAAGGAAAGAATGACAGAGCCGGACTGGATCTGGAAGCACTGGAAAAAGCATTTGCAGATGGGGTAAAGCTGTTTCTGTTTTCCAATCCAAACAATCCGACCGGAGTGATCTACAGCGAAAAAGAAATTACGAAAATAGCAGATCTGGCAAAGAAATACGGCGCAGCCCTGATCGTGGACGAACTGTATTCCAGACAGATTTTTGATCATAGAAATTATACGCATTTATGTGCCATGGCAGAAAGACCGGACAATATGGTAACGATCATCGGTCCTTCCAAGACAGAGTCTTTAAGCGGATTCCGGCTTGGTGCAGCATTTGGCAATAAGGACATTATTTTACGGATGGAAAAGCTGCAGGCGATCGTTTCCCTGCGGGCAGCCGGATATTCCCAGGCTGTGCTGGAACAGTGGTTCTGTGAACCGGAAGGCTTTATGGATGAGAGGATACTGGCACATCAGAAAATCCGTGATGATCTGATAGAAAGACTTACGAAGGCTCAGGGGGTATCTGCCAGAAAAACAGAAGGAGGCAGCTACCTGTTTGTAAAACTGCCGCCGCTTACCGTAGAAATCGGAGAGTTCTGCAAGGCTGTCAGGGAACTGGCAGGAGTGACAGTGACACCGGGAACCGAGTTTGGACCGCAGTTCACCAGCCATTTCCGGATCAACTTTTCCCAGGACGCAAAGGCAGCAGGAGAGGCCATAGACAGACTGCTTCTTATTATGGAAAGATATCGCAGCAGATAGGATACAAACAGGAGACGGTATGAAAAAAATAGGATTTTTGGGATGTGGAAAAATAGGAAAACGGTTACTGAAGGAGATACAGGAAAAGAATCTGGGAGAAGTGGTCTTTATTCAGGATCCCTTCTGCCAGGAAAAGAAAATAGAAGGAGTACCGGTGATACCGGAATACAGGGAAGAGCTTTATGATCAGGCTGATCTGTTTATTGAATGCGCCACAGCGGATGCCCTGAAGGCACAGACAGAAAAAATACTGACCAGGGCGGATCTGCTGATGTTTTCGGTGACAGCCTTCAGTGATGCGGCCTTTGAAGAAGAAGTGAAACGGCTGACAGCAGCTAACGGAACGAGAGTATTTATTCCCCATGGGGCGATCCTTGGACTGGATGGTATCCTGGATGGCAGGCAGATCTGGGAAGAGGTTTCCATTGAGACAACCAAAAGTCCTGCGAGCTTGTCCAGACAGGATACAGAAAGAACCGTAGTTTATGAAGGTCCTACCAGAGAGGCCTGCAGGGAATATCCAAGGAACGTGAATGTGCATGCGGCAGTGGCACTTTCCGGAATCGGATTTGAGAAGACGAGATCGGTGATTATTTCAGACCCTTCTGTCCATACCAATGCCCATGTCATCCGTCTGAAAGGAAAAGGCGTGGAAATGGAGCTCCATGTGGAGAGCTTTACGACCGGCGGCGTTACCGGAGAGTATACACCGTTATCAGCCTGTGGAAGTCTGCACAGGATTCTGGATGAAAAGGCAGTCATACAGGTTGTATAAAAATCAGGGAGGAAAAGACCATGATCGATTTGGAAAAATGTGATTTAAGCTATATTGAAGATGTACCGGCAGAAAAGCAGCAGTTTTACTGGGTCGGACTTTTTTACTTTCTGGCAAATGCTGCCATCACAATGAAAGGGGAGGAAGGAGAAAGATCCATGCGGAAAGCAATCCGCGCCTATGGAACAGAGCGTGGCCAGAGAATGCGTAAGATTGCGGATTCCAAGGGACTTGAGGCCAATCTCCTGACTCTGTTTGATAATTATGACCTGATGAGTGATCCCAGGTTTGTACACCCGCAGGAAGGACGTGTAGTGACTGCAGAAGTCAAGAAGTCGATCACCGGAAGGTGTCCGGATGCGGAAATGTGGGGAAGACTTCCGGATGGCCTTGCGATTGGTTCTATTTACTGCGAAGAAGTCCATCATAAGATCTATGGCGGTTTTGATCCGGCTATCCAGGTCAATCTGTGTGAAACCCTTACCAATGGCGGAAACCAGTGCCGGTTCCACATCTACTGCAGAAAGTGCAATCAGACAGAATATCCGCTTACACCTTATGTGAGACAGGACTGGGAGGACTTTGAAGGAGATATGGTAGCTTCCATCCATTCTATTTTCTGTATCATGTATATCAAAATGGCAAGGATCCTGAAGGATGAACTGGGAGAAGAAGTAGTCCGAAGCGCCCTCACCGATTTTGCCTGGTATCGAGGTGTCAGGATGAGAAAGCTTCATGAGGAAAAGGGGCTGCCCATCAGTGTGAAGAATTTTATAAAAGAAGGTGACCTGTTCCTGGATCACAGATTTTCTCTTTCCTGCAAAGAGATTTCTGATCATCAGATTGAGGTGGAAACAAAGAGGAATATTCTGTATGAAGTTGCCTGCAGCTATGACAGTGAAGATCTGTTTTCTCTTTATGAAGAGGTTACCTATCCGGCACTGCTTGAAGGTTACGGAAAAGGATTTTCATGCAGGGATCTTGGCAGTGAAAAGGAGCATACCCATCTTTTATTTTCACAGGAATAGGAAAACGGAATGTCAGAAGTAGAGAACTATTTAAAAAGATTTACAAAACTGAATGCATTAAAGCCGGGTACCGGCATGAACCGGGTCTTTGGAAGCGGAGCCTATTCAGAGGCGGCGGAAGATATGCGGCAGCTCTTTGAAAGTCTTTCCATGGAAAGCTATGTGGACAGCGTGGGAAATGTACATGGTATCTACAGGGGCGGTAAAAAGCATGAACGGGAGATCCTGATCGGTTCCCATCTGGATACGGTAAAGGACGGCGGCATATATGACGGACTTCTGGGCATTGTGGCAGGTGCAGAATGTGTAAGACGGCTTACAGAAGAAAAGCAGGAGCTGTCCTGTGACATACACCTGATCGCCACAAACGGAGAAGAAGGAAATGAGCTTGGAGGAACCTTTGGCAGCCGGTGTCTTGTGGGAGCCGTTGATACGGCTGATCCGGTATTTATGCAGAAAGCAGCAGGTTACCGGCTTGACAGGGAAAAAATAGAATCTGCGGGATATTCCTTTGACAGGGCAGCATATTATCTGGAGCTGCATATCGAGCAGGGGCCGTTCCTTGAGATGGAGAAGAAAAAGATCGGGATCGTAACAGGGATCGTAGGCCTGCAGCGGTATCATATCCATATAAAGGGCATGAGTAATCATTCAGGAACTACCATGATGCAGTACCGGAAGGATGCCCTGGTGATGGCAGCAGAGCTGATCACCTATGCGGATAAGCTGGCAAGAAGCTACCCGGAGCATTTCGTGGCAACCATGCAGCGCTTTACGGTATCGCCCAATTCCCTTGCAGTGATCAACGGGGAAGCGGATATGGTACTGGAATGCCGGTGCAGCAGGGAAGAAGTCATGGAAGATTACTGCAGGGAGATTGAAGCGTTCTGCAGCAGATTCGGAGAAGGAACTGTCACCATGGAGCCCATGGTAAAGAAAGCACCGGTGCTGACAGATCCGGCACTGATTCGTCTTGGCTGTCAGATCTGCAAAGAAAAGGAGATTCCTTTTACAGAGATGCCAAGTGGTGCCACCCATGATGGCAATATGATTGCCACAAGGGTGCCGATCGGAATGATCTTTGTGCCAAGCCATAATGGTGTCAGCCACAGCCCGGAGGAATATACGTCTTCAGAGGACTGCGAAACGGGCGTGGAAGTACTGTATCAGATGCTTCTTGCACTTTCAGGGAAGCAGTAAGGAGAAATTATGAAAATACTGATCATCAACCCAAACAGCGATGAAAATACGGACAACTGTATCAGGAAGAAGGCACAGGCGTTTGTGGACGGAGCCTGTCAGGTAGAGGTGAAGCATATTGCATCAGCTCCGAAACTGATCGCCAGCTATGAACATATGGCAGGGGAACTGCCGGAAATGCTGCAGATCATCCGGGAAGAAAAGGAATATGATGCCTTTATTATCGCCTGTCATTCAGACCCGAATCTTGACGTTCTGAAGGAGGGCAGTGACAGACCGGTGGTAGGGATTGCGGAAGCTTCCATGAAGATCGCTTCCATGTATTGTAATGGATTTGCCATTCTTTCCCCGTCTGTGAAATCCATTCCCAAGAAGTGGACACTTGCAGAAAAATACCATTGTGGGACTTTGTACAGGGGAGCTGCAGTCTGTGAGGGCGATGATGAAGAGAGCGTGTACAGAGCAGCCTGTGAAGCTGTAGAACGTTATCATGTAGATGGAATCGTACTTGGCTGTGCCAATTATGCACTTGCGGACAGCTATGTGGAAGAAAAGCTGGGGATTCCCGTATTTGAAGGGGTGGCCTGTGCACTGATGATAGCAATGGGCATGGTCAGCTATGAAAGATATAAAAGAAAGAAGTAGAGGAGGAAGAAAAAATGCTGGATTATCTGTTAAAAAATGCAGAGGTTTATGTAGAAGGTGAATTTCAGAAGGCAGCACTGGGAATCAGGGATGGAAAGATCGCATCCATTACCACAGAAGAGAATGCACCACAGGCAGAAAAGGTACTGGATCTTACCGGAGAATATGTGATCCCGGGAGCTATTGATACGCATATGCATGTCCGGGATCCCGGCCATATTGAAAGAGGAAATTTCTATACAGAGACACTGGCTGCGGCAGCAGGCGGAGTAACAACGATCATGGAGCATCCCATCAGTATTCCTCCTCAGTATACCGTTGAAATACTGGAAAACCGTATTAAGCGTGCAGAGGATCAGTGCGTGGTGGATTTCTGCTTTTATGGAGCAGCCGGAGGCGAGTACCCGGAAGAGATCACAAAAATCGCAGCGGATGGAAGGATCGTGGCATTTAAAACTTTCCTGCATGCAGCACCGGAAGGAAGGGAGCAGGAATTTAAAGGACTTACCATGGCGGATGACGCACAGCTTCTTGTGGGTATGCAGGAGCTTGCAAAGACCGGGCTGATCTGTGCGTTCCATGCAGAGGACAATGATCTGATCACTTATTTTGCAAAGAAATTCCAGGAAGAAGGAAGAACCGGAGGCAGGGATCATTCCCTGAGCAGGCCTGTGATCACGGAAGTGGCCAGTGTAGAGCGGGTTCTCCGGTTTGCAAAAGAGACCGGTGCCCGTGTGGAGATCGCCCATGTGTCTACGCCGCAGGCCATGGAGCTGATCAAAAAAGCCAAGGCGGATGGTGTGGATGTCTATGCGGAAACCTGTCCCCATTATCTGTTCCTGAATGAGGATGACCTTGAAAAATTCGGTCCTTTTGCCAAATGCAATCCGCCGCTGCGTCCGCAGGAGCTGGTAGATGGACTGTGGAAGTATGTGCTGGATGGAACCGTTGACTATATCGGAAGCGATCACAGCCCGTTTTTATATGAAGAAAAGGCCCGTGGCATTGACAATATTTTCAAGGCTGTAGCAGGCTTCCCCGGGGTGGATTTAAGACTTCCCCTGATGCTGGATGCAGTGGCCGAAGGAAAGATCCCGCTTGAGAAGGTCGTAGAACTTCTCTGCGTAAATCCTGCCAGAATTTTTGGGATCTATCCGCAGAAAGGAACCATACAGATCGGTGCAGATGCGGATCTTGCCGTTTTTCATTTCGGAGAATCTACGGTAGTAGATAAGGAAAAGAATTATTCCCACGCAAAGGATATTGCGATTCCCTATGATGGAAGAACGCTGAAGGTGAAACTGACCCATACCATTCTGAGAGGCAGAGAGCTGATGAAGGATGGCGTGGTAGATGAAAGCGCAAAGGCATATGGCAGACTGGTAACACCGGTCAGATAAAGGAGGGGCATATGAATCATTTCGTAGTTACAGTAGCCCGTGGTTTTGGCAGCGGGGGAAAAGTGATCGCAGCAAAGGTGGCAGAGCAGATCAACGCCAACTGTTATGAAAACAGAATTCTGACACTTGCGTCATTATTATCGGGCATGGATGAGCATTATTTTGAACAGGCAAATGAAAGACTGAGCGGTGTCAGGATCGCACAGCAGCTTTCTGTCATTCCCAAAACGGTAACACCTAAGCCCAATGCAGAAAAATTTGCAGCAGATGACATGCTGTTTGACTATCAGGCACAGATTATCCGCAGACTTGCCAATACAGAAACCTGTGTCATCGTTGGAAAGTGTGCGGATCACGTACTTAGAAATTATGACAATGTAGTCAGTGTTTATATTGAAGCACCGAGAGCATTCTGCGTGAAGCGGATTACAGACCGGATGGGAATTCCGGAAGAAGAGGCACATAAACTCATTGAAAAGACGGATAAATACAGAGCTGATTATTATAAATATTATACCGGTGGCAATTACTGGACCAATCCGGTCAATTATGATCTGACGCTGAACAGTGAGCGGGTCGGCGTAGATAACTGTGTGAAAGTCATTCTTGATTATATCAATCTGAAATTTGGAACGCACTATGAGATGAAGGAGCAGGTATGAGCCAGGAGATTACAGTTGCCGAAATGCTGGTGAAGTGTCTGGAGGCAGAAGGCGTCAAGTACATATTTGGTATTCCGGGAGAAGAAAATCTGGAAGTCATGGAGGCCATCGACAAGTCTGATATTGAGTTTATTACGGTCAGACATGAACAGGGAGCAGCCTTTATGGCAGATATCTATGGCAGACTGACAAGAAAGGCCGGTGTGTGTCTTTCTACCCTGGGACCGGGAGCGACCAATCTGATCACGGGTGTGGCGGATGCCAACAGTGACGGGGCACCGTTAATTGCCATTACAGGACAGGTAGGAACGGAGCGCATGCATATCACTTCCCATCAGTACCTGGATCTGGTGGAATTATTTAAACCGATCACCAAAAGAAGCAAGCAGATCGTGAAGCCCGATACCGTGAATGAGATCGTCAGACTGGCATTTAAATATGCGGAAAGTGAAAAGGCAGGTGCCTGCCATATTGATCTGCCCTGTAATATTGCAGCAATGAAAATCCCGGAAGATCCGACAACGCTGCCATTGAAAAAGGGACATCAGAGTCATGAGGTAGCGTCCCTTGATGTGATCGAGATGGCAGCAGGCATGATCTATCAGGCAAAGAAGCCTGTGATCCTGGCAGGCCATTCAGCGGTGAGGAACAGTGCGGGAAAAGCACTGACAGACTTTGTCACAGCCCTGAAAATACCGGTAGTCCATACCATGATGGCCAAGGGGATCATTCCTTATGACAATCCCTACTGTATGTGGAGCATCGGCATTCCTTTTAAGGATTATCAGAATAAAGTACTGGAACAGGCAGATCTGATCATTGCGGTCGGATATGATATCGTAGAATTCGCACCCGGCAAGTGGAATGCCAGAGGGGATCATCAGATTCTTCATATTGATACCAGATCGGCGCATATTAACAAGCTGTATCAGCCAAAGCTGGAGGTGATCGGAGATATTTTTGAATCGCTGAACCAGATCGCACTTCGCTGTACAAGAAGCGGGGAACCGGCGTGGGCACTGGAACTGAAGCATGAAATGGAAAAACAGCACACCAGGTATGATGAAGATCTGGCATTTCCGGTGAAGCCGCAGAAAGTGATCGCTGATATCCGGAAAGCCCTTGGCAGGTCAGATATCCTGATCTCTGATGTGGGTGCCCATAAAATGTGGATCGCCAGGCAGTATCACTGCTATGAGCCCAATACCTGTATCATATCAAACGGATTCGCCACTATGGGTATCGCACTTCCGGGTGCGATCGCAGCGAAGCTGATCTATCCGGAGAAAAGAGTCCTCGCAGTGACAGGAGACGGGGGATTCATGATGAACTCCCAGGAACTGGAAACTGCAAAGCGGCTTGGGATTCCTATTGTGGTACTGATCTTTAATGACTGCAGCTATGGACTGATCAAGTGGAAACAGGATGACCGGTATGGAAAACACTGCTATGTGGATTTCAGCAATCCGGATTTTGTTAAATATGCAGAAAGCTTTGGAATCAAAGGGTACCGCATCGAGAAAACAGAGGATCTGCTGCCGACACTGAACCATGCTTTTGAGCGGAATGAGCTGGCGCTGATCGACTGCCCGGTGGATTATCGTGAAAATATCAGGCTGACAGAAGAACTTCAGAAGATATTTTGTCAATAAATGTAAAAAATAGGTAAAATGTGCTATAATACTCTATAATCTGTACAACCATTGAGGGGAGGCTATTTTACCTATGAAAAACTTAAAAATGTCAGTCAAGCTGTCAATGATCCTGGTTCTCGTGCTTATCATGGTGATGGGATCCGGATTCTCGGCCATCAAGGGCATGAAAATGATCAGCAGTCATGCAGATGACGCACTGGAAGAAGAGGCGCGTAATCAGTATGATGAAAGTATCAAACAGCAGGTAGACAATGCGATTTCCATGCTGGATCAGTATTATGCAGCATATGAAGCAGGGGACTGCACTCTGGAAGAAGCCAAGAAGCAGGGCGCTGATATGCTCCGTGAGCTCCGGTATGGAGATTCCGGATATTTCTGGGCAGATGATACGGAGGGAAATAACATCGTACTGCTCGGCAGTGACACGGAGGGTACGAACCGTATGGGAACCAAGGATGGTAATGGCTATGAGATGGTGAAAGACATCATTGCAGTAGGCCAGCAGCCGGATGGTGGTTACTGTGATTATGTATTCCCGAAGGAAGGCGGCACGGAAAACCTTCCAAAGAGGAGCTATTCCAGACTGTATGAGCCATTTGGATGGGTCATTGGTACAGGAAACTATACAGACTATATTGATGAGATCGTAGATGGAGAAAAACAGATCGTAGATGATACCAGAAATACCTGGATCACCAGGATGATCTCCATTACAGTGATCTTTTTCCTGATCACGATCGTGTTGATCATTTATATTATCATAGATACCACAGGCTGGATGAAGAAGGCAGTCGGCTATGCACAGAAGCTGGAAAGCGGTGACATGACAGGAAGGTCAGCTGCCGGCAGGCTTAAGAGAAAGGATGAGTTTGGTATCCTGGAAAGAGCGCTGAACAGTATGGCAGGTACCTTTGACCAGGTGCTGGGTGGTGTGAAAGGTCATGGTATTGAACTGGCAGAAGATGTGGATGCTGTGATGGGACACCTGAATGAGCTGAATGATGAGATCAGCAGTGTTTCAGCAGCAACGCAGGAACTGTCAGCAAGCATGGAAGAGACAGCAGCTTCTGCACAGCAGATCGAGACGATCTCCCATCAGATCGAGACAGTGTCAAAGAATATCGCTGTCCGTGCACAGGATGGAGCTGAGAAGGTTGTCAATATCCATCAGCGTGCAGAAAAGGCAAAGAAGGATACAGAAAGCAATTATCAGAATGCCAAGAATATGAAGGCAGAGATCAGCGGAAGTCTTGAGCAGGCACTGGAAGAAGCCAAGGTAGTAGAGCAGATCGAGGTACTGGCACAGTCCATTATGGGAATTACCGCACAGACCAATCTGCTGGCGCTGAATGCTTCCATTGAGGCAGCAAGAGCTGGAGAGGCAGGCAAGGGCTTTGCAGTTGTAGCAGATGAGATCCGTTCCCTGGCAGAACAGTCAAAGGCGACAGCGGAGAATATCCAGCAGGTGACACAGAAGGTAACAGGGGCAGTACAGAATCTTGCAGACGATTCTTCCAGACTCCTTACCTTTGTGGCAGAGGATGTTTCGGACAGCTTCCATCAGTTTTCAGACATTGCTGATGCTTATAATCAGGATGCGGCAGATGTGGATGAAATGGTAACCGATTTCAGCGCCATTTCAGAAGAACTGCTGGCTTCTATCGATGGCGTGATCCAGTCCATCAATGATGTGAGCAAGGCTTCCAATGAAGGGGCAAACGGAACCAATGAGATCGCACAGAGAGCTTCAACGATCGTACAGAAGTCAGAAGATGTTCTTTCTGTTATGAATGAGGTAGGAAAAGCTTCCGGTGAAATGAAAGAAATGGTTCAAAAGTTTACTATTACAGAGCAGTAACATGGAAATAAAAACAGGGGGCTTCAGCTATCAGCTGAAGCCTCCTTTACTTCCTTCAGGATCAGATTCTGGTTGTCCCTGTAGGATTCACTGGAAGGATCGCCCCGGTGATCCGGCAGTTCATAGTTTTCTTTCAGATAGTTTCCAAGATAATCTGTATATACACAGCTTCCCCTGTAATTAAGATGGGACTCATCATTAAAATCTGTGGTGAAATCAAGCCCCATTTCCCTGTAATATTCATTAAAATCAATAAAAGGCACATCTTCCTGTGCGGCAATTTCAGCGATCCTGTTATAGGTCATCTTATCTTCCTTTGTGATGACATAGGGAGCGGAGATAAGAAGAAGAGGCGTCTGTTTCTTTTTCGTATAGGATATGATCTTCCGGAGGTATTTTTCTGACTTTGCGGTCAGGCCGCCCTTTTCATCTGTGAAAAAGTTATCCGGCTCCGTCTGGGGTTCCACTCCGAAATAAGGCGTATATCCTTTGAAAGCCTGTTTGTCCTCACTGTTCCAGAAGAAACTCTGAAAATCATCCTCATTCAGAGAATCATAGCGGTTGTGATAAATGGCGAAGGAGGGAAAATAGTCTTTGATCCGTCCGGGTTCCACGCTGGTAAGGAGCATTTCCCATTTATTAGCTGAAAAGCGCATGCCATAAATATTCTCAGAGATCCAGGTGTACTGGTAGTCCTCCTTAAATCTGGCCGGACCATACAGGTCAAGCACGATCAGCTTCGGGGTCTGATACCGGTACAGCTCCTTCAGATAATAATAAGTCATCCAGAGCGGCTGTTCGGCACCACTGTAGTCATAGGAAGTGATCCCGTAGCTGTCATAGAGCAGGCCGGTATTTACATTGCAATGGACATGGCTGGTACCAAGAAATATCACATCAATACTGTTTTCCTCCTGCCAGTAAAGACCTTCCTGCTGGTCGATACCATGACCGGACTTTACCTTCAGAATGCAGGAAAGCAGGTACAGGGTAGCCAGAAATAAAACAACAAAGAAAAGCCGCAGGGCTGTTTTGGAACGAAGAAATTTCATAAAGATCCTTTCTGAGATTAAAACTGCATGTAAATGAACTGCTCTGCCTGGTAGCCGGGACCATATACACCGAAAATAAAGATCCCGATCAGCAGCAGATAGAAGATCAGATATCTGGCAGCATTTGGCTTTTTCTGTATCAGCAGCGGCAGGGACACCTTTTTCCGGTAGCAGAGCTCATCAATCAGCAGGATCAGGAGAATACTGATCGTGACGACGATAATTTCTGCAGGATCCAGTTTCAGCAGAGAAAGAGAGCGGGAAAAGCTTTCTGGATGAAGGCCGGCAGTTACCATCCTTCTGAGGTAGGCAAGCGCCTGCGAAAGACTTTCTGCCCGGAAAAAGATCCAGGCAAAGGCAACCTCGAAAAAGGTCAGAATACGATATTTCCGTCCAGATGGAAGAAAGGTACCGATCACAGAATAAATACCGTGGAGCAGCCCCCATACCACAAAGTTCAGACCGGAGCCATGCCACATGCCACAGAGCAGAAAAACGATCATGGTATTCAGGCATTTCCGGAAGGTGCCGCACCGGTTGCCGCCAAGTGGGATATAAACATAGTCCTTCAGAAAGCTGCCAAGGGAAATATGCCACCGTCTCCAGAATTCTGAAATGGAAGCAGCCTGATAAGGCGAAGCAAAATTCTGCGTCAGGTTTATTCCGAAGATGGCAGCACAGCCAATGGCGATATTGGAATAGCCTGCAAAATCACAATAGATCTGCATGGTATAAAAGAGCATGCCAAGGAACAGGAAAAGGCTGTCAAATTCCTGCATACTGCCAAAGAGGCTGTTTACCAGAAGAGCGAGGCGGTCTGCCACGACCATTTTCATAAAGTAGCCCCACAGGATATAGGTGAAAGCAGTGGAAAGCCTTCCACGGTCTGGAAACTTCACATCAGAGAGCGCAGAAAGCTGTGGCAGAAAGGCGCCGGCTCGTTCAATGGGGCCGCTCACGAATCTTGGGAAAAAGGAAAGATAACAGCCAAGATGGATAAAATTTTTCTCCGCAGCAAGCTTTCCCCTTGCTATATCAACAAGGTAACTGATCATCTGAAAGAGATAAAAGGAAAAGCCAACAGGCATGAGAAAATAAGGCAGCGCAGTACGGCTAAAGGTAAGATCCGGGAAAAAACGCTGGAAGATATAGCCGGTATATTTAAACACAAGGAGGGAGAGCAGGCACAGAGACAGGAGGACAGCAGGAAGAAAATGAAATTTCTTTGCACCAGATGAATTTTTTCCTGCATGTTCCAGCATCCTGCCGCCACAGTATGTAAACAGAATACTGAAAAGAAGAACGAAGAGACTCCGTATATCGAGATATGCACAGAAAAAACAGCTTGCAAGGAACAGAACCGCAGGTCTGCATTTCACTGGAAAGATAAAATAACACAGGGTTACGATTCCCAGAAATACCGGGAAAAAAAGAGATACAAACATATTACAACACTCCATCAGGGAAGTGGATTCCACCTTTACTGTTGTAGTATACCAGACAAAAAAGAAAATAAAATGGACTTATAGAATTCTTACGTTTGAATTAAGAAATTCCTAAGAAACAGAGAAAGACCGGCACCAGCTACTAAAAAAAAGACACCCAAATAATAAAAGATACCTTAAATCCCCGATGGGAATCTTTTAGGATGATAGTATCTGAAAGAATAGAGTGAGGGATATGGTATGGGAAATATAACATTTACAGATGCAAAAGGCAGTTTTTGTCTGGAGGATGCAGGTTCTTTTGGAGAAATGTATTTTCCGCTGGCAGGAGAAGGCGGTATGAAAAGTGCAGTCACGGCAGATCTGATGGGGGATGCCAAGCTGGATCAGAATCATTTCCTGATGGAACCGGTGAGCAGCGGGAATCTTCATAATAACAGGAGCGCCCGGAATTTCTGGTGCCGCCTGTCAGATGGCAGGATCTGGTCTGTCAGTGGACACAGTGCAGCACAGCAGGCACTGAAATATACGGATCAGGAAGAAAAGCTGACAGTTTCAGCGGGATATATGTGGCACAGAGTAGAGCGGAAGGGAACAGAAGTACCGCTCCTGGGAACCGTGACTTCCTTTGTGCCATTTCAGAAAAATATGGAGATCCATATAGTATGTATTGAAAATACCGGAAGTGAAGCGATCTGTATGACCCCTGTGGCGGCAATGCCCATCTATGGCAGAAGTGCAGATAACATCAGGGATCACAGGCATGTTACCTCTCTGTTGCACCGGATTCAGGTAAAGGAAGGCGGAGTACAGGTGAAGCCGACCTTTTCCTTTGATGAAAGAGGGCATCAGCTGAATCATGATATTTACTTTGTATACGGGATGTCAGAAGATGGAGGATCACCGGAGGAGTATTTTCCTGTGCTGGATGATTTTATTGGGGAAAAAGGAAATCTGGAATGGCCGGAAGCACTTCTGATGAAAAGAGAAGGGGTAAAGCCAGGATACCAGATCAACGGGCAGGAGGCACTTGGAGGTCTTGTATTTGGGGAAAGAACATTAGAACCCGGGGAGTCCTGCAGCTATGTTGTTTTTGCCGGAATCGTGCACAGTGAGAAAGAAATTGACATGTCCTGAATGGAAATATGGCCTATGCCATGGCAGTAGAAGATGGCATGGAGATAGAGAAAGTTCTTTTTTATGATGATATTGCATCGGCTCCCAGAGGAATGGAAGAAGAACGCAGAGGCATGGCCGGGATGATGTTTTCCATTAAAATGGCCGGAGCGGCAGCAGAGCAGGGAGCATCATTAAGGAAGTGCAGGGAGGTATTTGAAAAAGCAAGAGACTGCACAAGGACATATGCCATTGCCATACAGTCCGGTACACATCCTCTTACGGGATCTGTGATGTTTGAAATCCCGGAAGGAGAGATAGAAATGGGCGGAGGCATCCATGGTGAAGGGGGGATGAATACCATTCCTTTTGCATCCAGTAAGGAAATCTGCCAGAAGGTATGTGATGCACTGATAGAGGATCTTCCCTACCAGGAGGGAGATGAAGTGGCAGTGCTGGTGAACGGGTCAGGCGCGACAACCATGATGGAACTCAGCATTTTTTACCAGGATGTAGTAGATTATCTGACAGAAAAAAAGATAAAAGTATATGATGGCGTAGCCGGTAACTTTATCACAACACAGGAGACTGCAGGATTATCGCTTTCTTTCTGCAGGCTGGATGAGGAACTCAGGCAGCTGTGGGATGCACCCTGCAGTACGCCGGCTTACTGTAATTTATAGAAGGATCGGGAGGAAAAGCAGATGACATTGGCAAATCAGAGTCAGATCAGAAATGTGAAGCTGTTGAATTCGGAAAAGTCTGTAAAAAGAGACAGAGACATGGAGTATCTGATGGAGTTAAAAACAGAGAGCCTTCTGTTTCCTTATTATACAGAGGCAGGACTCAACGGGCTTTTGAATACAAGGATGGCTGATATGCCGCTCCATGACGGTTGGGATAATCCTCTCTGTCAGATCCGTGGGACATTTACCGGACACTGGCTCAGTGCGGCTGCCAGATTATATCAGGAAACCGGGGATATGCAGCTGAAGACCAAAGCCGACTATATCGTGCAGGAAATTGGAAAGTGCCAGGAGAGAAATGGAAATGGATGGGCTTTTCCAATCCCGGAAAAATATCTGTACGGGTTAAGGAGAGGACTTCATTTCTGGGCACCCCAGTATGTATGCCATAAGGTCATGATGGGACTGCTGGATATGTATCTGTACGCTGATAATGAGCGGGCACTTGAAATTGTGAAGGGGTGTGCGGAGTGGTTTTATGCTTTCAGCCAGGATATTGACAGGGAGACCATGAGTAACATGATGGACATGGAGGAAACCGGCGGTATCATGGAGCTGTGGGCGGATCTTTATCAGATTACCGGGGATCAGAAGCACCTGGAGCTGATGAGGAGATATGAAAGACCAAGACTGACAGAACCGGTGTTAAGAGGTGAGGATGTCCTTACTAATATGCATGCCAATACCACGATCCCGGAAATTCACGGCTGTGCTAGGGCCTATGAGGTCACAGGCGAGGAAAGATACAGAAAGATTGTGGAAAACTACTGGGATCTGGCAGTTACCAGAAGAGGAACCTTTGCTACAGGCGGGCAGACTGACGGAGAAGTATGGACAGGAATGCAGAAGCAGGCTTCCAGACTGAGTGCACTGAATCAGGAGCACTGTACGGTTTATAATATGATCCGGCTCGCAGATTATCTGTTCCGCTGGACATCAGATGCAAAATATCTGGATTATATTGAGAGAAATATTGAAAACGGGCTGATGGCGCAGGGATTCTGGAAAGCGGAGCACAGAAATATGGCAGAGGATCATCTGCTTCCTTCAGAAGGAGTACTTTCTTATTTCCTGCCGCTGGCAGCCGGATCCAGGAAGAACTGGGGAACCAGGACACAGGATTTCTGGTGCTGTCACTGTACACTGGTGCAGGCAAATGCGAAGTACAGGGAATTTGTATTTTATCAGAGTCTGGATGGTCTGATCATAGGTCAGTTTATTCCGGCAGTACTGCAGACAGATTTAAAGGGCATACCGGTGGAAATACGGCAGGAAGAAGCAGATCAGGGTGGATCCTATATGAAGATCAATGAGACTGCCAATCATCAGGAGGAAAAACCGGATCATAAAGAGATGCAGTATCAGATCACAGCAAAAGAACCCGTTTCCTTCCGGATCAGGATCCGTATGCCCTGGTGGCTGAAGGGAGAAATGGAAATTTCTGTCAATGGAGAGAAAACAGAGTATCAGAAGGAAAATGGATTTGCTGTCATAGAAAGAGAATGGTATCAGGATGAGATCCGTGTAAAACTGCCAAAGGGGATTACCTGTTATCCACTGGCAGATGAAAAGAACACGGTAGCATTTCTGGATGGCCCGGTGGTACTGGCAGGGCTGGTGGCAGAGGAACGGAGGCTGTACGGGGATATCGGACATCCGGAAACAATGATAAAACCACATCACGAAAGACAGTGGTCAGAATGGACATCCATGTACAGAACCGTGAACCAGATGCGGGGATTTTATTTCAAGCCGATCAAGGATATCGGAAATCAGGAATATACAGTGTACTTTCCGGTTGAAAAGCGGGAGAACGGAGAGCGGGTATGAAGAAGCTGAAGAGAATAGAGACGAATCACAAAAGGGAATTATACTGGGCGGAGACAGAACTGCCGGTGACAGAGGGAGAGCAGCAGGAACTGGAAATTGTACAGATCCTTCCTGAAATTGAAGAACAGGTGATGGAAGGCTTTGGCGGTGCATTCACAGAGAGCAGTGCATACAACTACAACAGACTTTCCAGGCAGGATCAGCAGGCTTTTATGGAAGATTATTTCGGAAAGCAGGGACTTTGCTATAACGCAGGAAGAATTACGATCAACAGCTGTGATTTTTCTCTTGGTAATTATGTTTATGTGGAGGATGAAGACAGAAAGCTGGATACTTTTTCACTGGCGCATGATGAAAAGGAAATCATTCCCATGATCCGGGAAGCCATGGACGTATGTGATGAAAAAATGAAATTTCTGGCATCTCCCTGGTCTCCGCCGGCCTACATGAAAACCAACAGGGAGATGGTTCATGGAGGAAAGCTGAAGGAGGAGGACTACAGACTCTGGGCTGATTACATGGTGCGGTTTATCCGGGAGTATCAGAAGGAGGGAATTTCTGTTTCTGCGATTACCGTGCAGAATGAACCGGCTGCTGTACAGACATGGGATTCCTGCATTTATACGGCAGAAGAGGAAGGCAGATTTGTAGCACAGGCGCTGGGACCGGCTCTTAAAGAGGCGGGACTGTCAGAGGTGGAACTGTATGTCTGGGACCATAATAAAGAAAGGCTGTATCAGAGATATCGGGATACGGTAGAAGTAGAAGGCAGCAGACAGTATATCACAGGAGCGGCTCTGCACTGGTATACAGGAGATCATTTCGATGCAGTTTCTGCGGTGAGAAAGAAGTATCCGGATGCCAAACTGATTTTTACGGAGGGATGTGTGGAATATTCCCGGTTTTCAGACAGCGATGAAATCAGAAAAGCAGAAATGTATGCCCATGACATGATAGGAAATTTCCGGGCGGGAGTCAGCCTTTTCCTGGACTGGAATCTGCTTCTTGATGAAAAAGGAGGCCCTAACTATGTAGGAAACTTCTGTGCTTCTCCGGTTATGCTCCGTGACCTGGGAGGATACGAAAAGAAACTGTCCTATTATTATATCGGACATTTCAGCCGGTATCTGCCGGCAGGATCCAGAAGGGTTGTGACGACACAGTATACGGATGCACTGGATACATGTGGATTTGTAACACCTGATGGAGAAAGGATCATGGTCATTCTGAATAAAACGGAAGAGGATCAGCATATTTTCCTCAGAGAAGAGCAGGAGATGGCAGAGGATACCGTGGCAGCACACAGTATGGTAACCTATGTGATTTCCTGAGGAAGGCAGATCAAATGGCAGCGGACGCTCCCGGGTATTACCGGGGGCGCTTTTGCGGTGAAAGCGAAGAAGTTTATTTATGAAGGATTAAAGATATAAACAGTGATTGTTTTCAATGTGGCCAATGATTATAATGAAAATATGAGGTAACGGACAGAATAATGAAATTATGTGGTTGATCAAAAAGCAGAACAAGGAAAGAAGGAGGCAGATATGAACAGAGATTTACGTGATCTTGAGATGGCAAGAAAACGTGATCACAAGATAATGATTACGGATGAAGCTATTAATAAAGTGCCTCGCGTACAGTATAAAGAAATTCCTGAAATGGAATATGATAATCTTCAGGAACTGGCAAAGCAGGTACTTCAAATTTCAAAGGATGAAAATGATTCCAATGAAGTTGCTGTTACTTACAGTCTGGAAAGTGCCAGATTGATTGAAAAGGGAGAACGCTATATCGGAGTTGCACTGGGAGCTGAACATGATGTTGATCCTTTAAGCGATTCCACTTCATATCATTTAATCCGGGCAACAAAAGACTGCGTAGTGATTGTATTGCATAATCATCCGTCATTATCAGCATTTTCGTTGTCAGATGTACAGTTTTTCCTGAGATATGAAACGGTGAAAATGATGGTTGTTGTCACAAATCTGGGAAATGTATCTTATCTGGTAAAAAATAAGAAATATGACTTTGAAAAAGCAGTCATGCTTCTTAATGAGGCAGTAGATTTGAATAACAAAGCAGAGAATATAAGGGATTTGCAGGCAGCAGCAGATTATTTTCTGAAAAGCTGTTATAATATAGGTATAAACTATGAGATTCGATAGGAGGTGCATAGTATAATGGAAGAGCATGTTATATTGAGTGAACGGCCGGAGGATCAGTTTAAAGCTGTAGAGTGGGCACGTGACCAGAAGAAAAAAATTCTGGATAATAAAAACAGGCAGATTGCAGATGCACTGATGGAAAAGATGACACCTTTAATTATGAAGAATAATCTGCAGAAATAGAGCAGATATTACTATTGTGGCTTATATGATTTTTCAGGCAGATATGGCAGCAGACGCTCCCGGGTATTACCGGGAGCGTTTTTTTGATTCGTAGGAAATTATGTCCTATGAATCAAAAAATCCCTTCGGGAGGGAGCGCACTGCGGCGGAAGATCCTGACAGGAAGGAAATATTTTGCTGTATTGCGAAGAAAAAGGCTTTATTATATACTGAATGAAAAGGACATGGGAGGGATTTCATGAGCACAGAAGTAAAGAAAGAAGTAAAACGGATTCTGGTGATCTGCCTTGCAGCGTTATTGATGGCGGCTAATATCAAGACCTTTGTCAGAACAGGAGGTCTGTATCCGGGCGGAGCCACAGGACTTACCATTCTGATCCAGAGAGTCGGGGAGATGTTTTTTCATATAACGATTCCCTATACAGTAGTCAATCTGATCCTGAATGCCATACCGGTTTACATCGGGTTCCGCTATATTGGGAAGAAATTTACCATGTACTCCTGCCTGATGATCGTGCTGACCAGTGTGCTGACTGACCTGATCCCGGGTGTGGCGATCACCTATGACACCCTTCTGATCAGTATTTTTGGCGGGATGCTGAACGGACTGGCTATCAGCATGTGTCTTGCCGTGGATGCGACCAGTGGTGGTACGGATTTTATAGCGATTTATTTTTCTGAGAAAAAGGGCATGGATTCCTTTAATGCCATTTTATTACTGAATGTAGTGATCCTGACACTGGCAGGTATTTTATTTGGTTTTGACAAAGCTCTGTATTCGATCATATTTCAGTACGCATCTACCCAGGTACTGCATGTGCTTTATAAGAAATATCAGCAGCAGACGCTGTTTATTGTAACGGACAGGCCAAGAGAGGTCTGTGAAGCAATCTATCAGGTCAGCCATCATGGAGCCACGATCCTGGAAGGAGAAGGTTCCTTTGAACATTGCCAGAGAAATGTGGTATACTCAGTAGTGGCTGGCTCACAGAGTAAAAAGGTCATTCAGGCTGTCCGGAAGGTGGACGAAAAGGCCTTTATCAATGAGGTGAAGACACAGCAGCTGACCGGTCACTTCTATCAGAAGCCGGCAGACTGACAGTGCCGGTTTGGCGGGCTTTTGTGAATTTTACAGAAACAGGGCTCTGGAACAGAGGAACTTCCACACCCGCAGCAACAGGAGAACTTTTACAGAAGAAAACATGAATGGAGATAAAAAGTGGACAGTCAGATTTTAATGTCATTTGCAGATGTACCGGAGGAGGCAGTGGAACGTTTCAGAGAAACGTTCCAGCAGTCAAAGCAGCTTATGACCTATTACAGTTGTGCTTTGCTGGAGGTGGAGACGAAATTCAGGGTACTGAATCAGCAGTTTTCCCTGGAACAGGAGCATAATCCCATAGAAACGATCAAAACAAGGCTGAAATCCATGGAAAGCATCATGGGAAAATTGTATCGGAAGAACCTGCCATTTGAGGTGAGCTCAGTAGAAAAATATCTGACAGATGTGGCTGGGATCCGTGTGATCTGTCCCTTTATTGAGGATATTTACAGACTGGCAGACTGCCTGTTGCAGCAGGATGATGTAAAGCTGATCAGGATAAAAGACTATATCAAGAATCCGAAGGACAATGGATACCGCAGCCTTCACCTGATCGTGGAGATTCCAATCTTCCTGCAGAATGAAAAGCGGCCGATGAAGGTAGAAGTACAGCTACGGACGATCGCCATGGATTTCTGGGCGAGTCTGGAGCACAGACTGCGCTACAAGAAGGATCTGGATGCAGAACTTTCGACTATGCTGGCAGCAGAACTGAAGGACTGTGCGGAGACCAGCGCAAGCCTCGATAAGAGAATGGAAGCTGTCAAGAATACCATTGAGAAGCATAAGGAAGAGTAACTGTGGGAAGGCTGATACACAGGAAGAAAAA
>CACXDC010000052.1 GCA_902766365.1 uncultured Lachnospiraceae bacterium
CACGCCCCATACCACCTTCATCCGGACTGATGACCATCATGTGGTCGGAGTCAAGCTGCAGATCATCTACGTTGCGGAGCAGGCCTTTGATAAACTGATAGGTAGGCTGTACTGTTTCAAAACCATGCAGAGGAATCGCATTCTGTACACGGGGATCATGTGCATCGAAGGTGATGATATTGTCAACGCCCATACGTACCAGTTCCTGCAGTGCCAGTGCACAGTCAAGGGATTCTCTTGCTGTTCTCTTGTGCTGACGGCTTTCGTAGAGGAAAGGCATGATCACAGTGATCCTTCTTGCTTTACCGCCTACAGCAGCAATGATACGCTTCAGATCCTGATAGTGATCATCCGGGGACATGTGGTTTTCGTGCCCGCAGAGAGAATAGGTCAGGCTGTAATTGGCAACATCAACGAGAATATAAAGGTCTGTACCACGGACAGATTCCAGGATCATGCCCTTTGCTTCACCGGAACCAAAACGCGGTACCTTGGCTTTCAGAATGTAGGAATCACGCTGATAACCAGAAAAGGCAAGGCTGTTTTTGTGCTCGCTTTCACGGACGGTCCTCCATTCTACCAGATAATCATCTACCTTCTGACCGAGGGATTTGCAGCCCTCCAGGGGAATAATGCCCAGAGATCCTACAGGTATGGTCTCAAGATTTCTTGTTTCTTCACGTTGTGACATGGGAGTCCTCACTTTCTGTTCTGAAGTCTTTTTTTATACATCCGGATATCAGGTCCGGTTATCTTACAGATTTCGTAGTTGCTGGTGATCCTGGAAAAGATCCTGTCAGAATAGCGATTCCGGAAATCCTCCAGTGAAAGATTAGTGGAAATAATAGTAGCTTTTTTACGCAGATGTCTGTCATTGATCAGTGAAAAAAGCTCAGAGGCAATCAGATTATTGGTAAATTCTGTGCCAAGATCATCAATGATCAGCAGATCACTTTCGAACAGATCTCCATAGGAACTTCGGAGGTCATCACTGTTTCTGTAGTCAAATTTATATTTGGACAGCGTGTCGAAAAGTCCGGTGGCACTGAAATAGATCACAGAATGACCACTTTCAATCAACTCTTTGGCAATACAGCCTGAGAGAAAGGATTTGCCCGTACCAACTGTACCATAAAAAAAGAGATTGTGGTAGTCTGAATTAAAATTATTGATAAAGTTTCTGCAGGTAAGCACAGTGTTCCTGAACCTTGTCAGATCCTCTCCCTGATAGTATTCGTAGGACAGGGTGGAAAAATTCTCACTTTCCAGCATTTTGCGGATCCCGGACTGCTCATACAGAAGATCGATCTGCGCCTGCAGAAAACAATGACATTTCCTGCCATCGACATATCCGGTATCCTTACAGTCGGGACACTCATAGACCGGAGAAAGATAATCAGCAGGAAGACCGGCGTCTGCAAGGAGTGCTTCCTGCTTCCTGCGCAGCCTTGCAAGCTCCAGCTTCAGATCCTCCATGGCATCTTTGTTTCCGAGAAGAAGCTGTTTCCCCTGCCTGACAGAAACAGAGGCAATCTCATTTCTGACCTCCTGATAACCGGGGATATGTTTCATGACGTAAGCTGTCCGCTCTTCGAGAAGATGACGGCTGTCAGTCTGTCTGGCTTCATAGAGCTTCATAATGGTTTCATACTGGGAATTGGTAAGTGCCACGGGTACGCTCCTTTTAGTTGCTTAAGATCTCTCTTTCCAGAGTATCAAAGTCATAATCAGTGTGCATGAACTGATTGAACTGTCCGTTCTTTGGTGCAGTTTTAGCTGCCGGCTTCCGGGAATGGGCTTCATCCATGGTACGGATATCTGCCTTGTGCTTTACATGGTTTTCGTGCCAGCTTTTCAAAATGCTGTCAGCGTATTCGAAGCGGTGTCTGTCAGTAGCAAGAACAGTTCTTTCACAGGCTTCCATGATGATATCAGAAGTAAAACCATACTCCCGGACCCATTTCATGGCATAATCAGCTTCGGCCCTGGTCGGGGCAGAGGATTTGCCAAGAGCTTTCATGATATCATATACTGTCTTATCATATTTGGTGGCATATCTGGCTGCCTGTGCAGGTGTGGTAACACCTTCCTGTGCCCAGCTGATGGCCACCTTTTCTATGTAGCGGAAATCCTTCTTACCCTTTTCCACACAGTACTGGATCAGATAGTCGATCAGATCAACGGAGAAATGAAGCCTGTCTGAAAAGAAAAGAATGGTTTTCATTTCAGAGGCAGTCAGTGGTTTGCCGATATACTGTTCGGCAACGAAGATGATCTGGGAGGTTTCCTCATTATTTTTGAATTCTTTCAGCTCATCCAGAGAGTAGGAGGGCTTTGCAAAAGGGTCAGCCGTTTCAGAAACTGCTTTGGCGGCAGGATCTTCCGGGATACTTCTGTCTGGCATGTCCTTCTTGGAGACAGTAACAGGCATGGTAACGATTTTGGTCAGGGGAAGAACATCATTTTCCCTGCGGCTGGTTACATCCAGCAGACGAATGCCGCACAGAGCCTTGTCTTCACCATATTCCAGTGCGAGAAGGTTATTCTTTTCCCAGTACTTCAGTGCCCGCATCACATCTTTTTCGGTGTGATTAAACTTGTCCGCGATATCAGACACACTGGTAGCCTTATGTGCACTCATCATACGCAGAAGATATAAATAGATCTTAATCTGCGCATCATTGGCATCCTTCATATATTCATCAATAAATAAATTGGACACAATGGTGGTATCGGCATAGTTGTCCTGGTAAATAGTAAAACGACTCACGTTTGATCCCTGCTCTCTGCTGTTTACATTTTCATTTTCAAAGCAAAGATGATTATAGCATATGAAAAAGGAAATGCAAACCTCAATTTTCCGGAAAACCCAGTATTTACAAGGGTTTCAGGACTTTGTGGACAATGTGGATAATGTGGATAGTTTATTGGAGGAGGAGAAAAACTATTGTAAAAAACAGGTAAAATCTACTTCTGTCATAAAAATAAATATCCACATAAGGAAGAGGCTTTTACAGCTTCCAGAATGTGGATATCGTGGATAAAAAATTATTTCAGAAGGTTTTCTCCGATTTTAACAACATCTCCGGCTCCCATAGTTATCAACAGGTCACCGGGCTTACATTTTTCCAGGATAAATTTTTCGATAGAAGAAAAATCCGGGAAATAATAACAGGTTTTGCCAAGAGCTTCAATTTCTTTCTGAAGTGTTTCCGAGCTGATCCCAAGGTTATCAGTTTCCCTGGCCGGATAAATATCAGCAAGGATCACATAATCAGCATGGGACAGAGCCTTTGCAAAATCCTTCATAAATGCCTTGGTACGTGAAAATGTATGCGGCTGGAATACACAGTACAGATCCTTATGGGGATAATTTGCAGCAGCTTTCAAAGTTGCAGTAATTTCTGTGGGATGATGTGCATAATCATCTATTATAGTAATACCGTTGATACGGCCTTTATATTCAAAACGTCTGTCAGTACCATGAAAATCGGACAGGGCCTTTGCAGTAACAGATGGATCCACAGAAAGGAGGTTTGCAAGTGCAATTGCTGCGAGGGCATTCAGGATGTTGTGCTCTCCGGGAACAGACAGGGTAAAACGTCCGCCGGGAATCCCTTCCTTCACTAAAGTAAAGGAGGCACAGCCCTTTTCGTCATAAGTAATGTCAGCGGCACTGTAGGTAAAGGAAGGATCCATACCAAAGGTGATGATGGGACAGGCCACATCTGCGGTGATCCCGGAAAGATCGGAAATACTGCCGTTTATGATCAGTGCACCGTCAGAAGGAAGGAGCAGGGCAAAACGGTGGAAGGAAGAACGGATATCAGCCAGATCCTTGAAGAAATCCAGATGATCTGCTTCTATGTTAAGGATCAGACCGATCTTCGGATAAAAGCTTAGGAAGCTGTTGGTATATTCGCAGGCCTCTGTCACAAAGTAATCAGAATGACCGATCCTGATATTGCCGCCGATAGTCTTCAGGATACCACCGATGGAAAGGGTGGGATCGAGCTCTGCATGGAGCAGGATCTCAGAGATCATGGAAGTGGTCGTGGTCTTGCCATGAGTGCCGCTGATGGCAATGGGAAGCTTATAATTCTTCATCATCTGTCCAAGGAGTTCTGCCCTTGTGAGAAGAGGAAGAGAAAGCTCTGAGGCTGCCTGCATTTCCGGATTATCCGGATGGATGGCACTGGTGTAAACAACAAGATCCAGGTCATCTGACAGGTTTTCACGTCGCTGGCCATAGAAGATATGGGCACCTCTTTTTTCGAGAAGTTCAGTCAGGGGAGATGGGCGCATGTCAGAGCCGGATATGGTAAATCCTTCATCTAACAGGATCTCTGCAAGACCGCTCATGCTGATGCCGCCGATCCCGATGAAATATATATGAATAGGGTGATGAAAATCGATCTGATACATGGAAATAACCTCCAAATATAATTATACTGATATTATAAACATCCTATACAAAAAAACCAATAGCATTTTGAACAAAATGTATGGTCTGCTTCTTTTGCATAACACAAAATGTTGTAAACACGATTTGAATGCGGAAATTCAAATCGTACAGAATTGTAAGATATTTACATAAAAGCATGTAAAATGAGCAAAATTTTTGTAAAAAATATTCACATTCAAACGGTTATATGATATACTATTCGTAAACTTGATGATTGGAAACTATAACGGTCTACCGATTATTAAGAACAAAATATTCACAAAAAATACTGGTAAGAGGTGACAACATGATTAAAAAGGAAATGATTGCCATGTTATTAGCGGGCGGTCAGGGAAGCAGACTTGGTGTGCTCACTTCAAAAGTGGCCAAACCTGCGGTATCTTTTGGGGGAAAGTACCGTATTATCGACTTCCCGCTCAGCAACTGTATTAACTCCGGTGTAGATACAGTGGGCGTGCTGACCCAGTATCAGCCCCTCAGGCTGAATACACATATTGGCATTGGTATTCCGTGGGATCTGGACAGGAATATTGGTGGAGTCAGCGTCCTGCCGCCTTATGAGAAGGTGACAAACAGTGAGTGGTATACAGGTACCGCAAATGCGATCTATCAGAACATTGATTACATGGAGAGCTTTAATCCCGATTATATCCTGATCCTGTCAGGAGATCATATTTATAAGATGGATTATGAAGTGATGCTGGACTTCCATAAGGAAAAGGGAGCAGAATGTACCATCGCAGTCATGCCGGTTCCGATGGAGGAAGCGAAGCGGTTTGGTATTATGATCACAGATGAGGATAAGAAGATCACAGACTTTGAAGAGAAGCCTGCCAACCCGAGAAGCAACCTGGCATCCATGGGTATTTACATATTCAACTGGAAGACATTGAAGGAAGCCCTTCTTGCCAATGCAGACCAGCCGGGACTTGACTTTGGTAAGCATATCATCCCGTACTGCCATGGCAAGGGATCGCCGCTTTATGCTTTTGAATTTAATGGCTACTGGAAGGATGTAGGAACGCTGAATTCATACTGGGAAGCCAATATGGAGCTGATCGATATCGTTCCGGAATTTAATCTTTATGAAGAGTACTGGAAGATCTATACAAAGAGTGAGATCCTTCCTCCACAGTATTTCGCAGAGACCAGTCTGGTAGAGAGAAGTATTATCGGTGAAGGAAGTGAGATCAGCGGACAGGTTTACAATTCCGTGATTGGTTGTGGCGTAACCATCGGCAAGGATACGGTGGTAAGGGACTCCATTATTATGAACGGAACTGTGATCGGTGATGGCTGTGAACTGAACAAGGCTATTGTTGCAGAGAAGGCCATCATTGGAAACAATGTGAAGATGGGCATCGGTGAAGAAGTGGAGAATGAGACAGATCCGCATATTTACAACCATAGTATTGCAACCGTTGGTGAAAAGAGCGTGATACCGGATGGCATCACTATCGGTAAGAATACCTGTGTATTCGGAACCACTACCGCTGAGGATTATCCGGATAACTGCCTTGCAAGCGGTAAAACACTAATTATTAAGGCGGGTGATGAAAAGTGAGAGCGATCGGTATTATTTTAGCAGGCGGCAGCAGCTATCGTATGAAGGAACTTTCCACAAAAAGGGCGGTATGTGCCATGCCTGTGGCAGGAAGCTATCGTAGCATTGATTTTGCACTGAGCAATATGACGAACTCCCATATTCAGAAGGTGGCTGTACTGACTCAGTACAATGCCAGAAGCCTGAATGAGCACCTCAGTTCTTCCAAATGGTGGGATTTCGGCAGAAAGCAGGGCGGTCTGTATGTGATGACGCCGTCTGTAACAGCAGAAAGCAACGCCTGGTACAGGGGAACCGCAGATGCCATTGCGCAGAACCTTTCTTTCCTGAAGAACTGCCATGAGCCCTATGTGGTAATCGCTTCCGGTGACTGTGTTTACAAGCTGGATTACAATAAAGTGCTGGAGTATCACATTGCAAAGATGGCAGATATTACAGTAGTATGCAAGGACATGCCGGCAAGTGAGAATGTGGATCGTTTCGGTATCCTGAAGATGAATGAGGAAAGCCGGATCGAGGAGTTTGAAGAGAAACCGGTAGTAGCCAAGTCCAACACGATCTCCTGTGGTATCTATGTTGTCAGAAGAAGACAGCTGATCGAGATGCTGGAGAAATGTGCAGAAGA
This sequence comes from uncultured Lachnospiraceae bacterium, assembly GCA_902766365.1. GTDB lineage: Bacteria > Bacillota > Clostridia > Lachnospirales > Lachnospiraceae > Suilimivivens. The sequence goes on from CACXDC010000052.1 coordinate 6,655, forward strand.
AGAAAGATATGATTTTGTTAAGGATATTCTGATCCGTTATAAGAACATGAAGCGGATCTATGGATACAAGATGCAGGAGTACTGGAGCAATATTGCAAGTATTGATGATTATTTCAATACCAATATGGATTTCTTAAAGCCTGAGATCCGTGATTACTTCTTCAGACAGTATCCGGATATCTATTCCAAGGTGGATGACCTTCCACCTGCCAAATATAATGTAGGAGTCAGTGTGAAGAACAGTCTGGTTTCCAGTGGCTGTATCATTAATGGTACTGTAGAGAATTCCGTAATCTTCAAAAAGGCCTATATCGGAAACAACTGTTACATCAAGAACTCCATTATTCTCAATGATGTGTACATTGGGGATAATACACATATTGAAAACTGTATTGTGGAAAGTCACGGTACGATCAGAGCAAACTCCTACCACGCCGGGGAAGATGGTAAGATCAAGATCGTTATTGAACGCAGTGACAGATATGTGATCTAGGTCACAGCAGCATTTATACAGGATAAACAAACGAAACAGGGGAGAGGAATGCTATGCAGATTACAGATGTAAGAATCAGAAAGGTTGCGAAGGAGGGCAAGATGAAAGCGATCGTATCCATTACGATCGATGACGAATTCGTGATCCATGACATTAAAGTGATAGAGGGAGAAAAGGGGTACTTCATTGCCATGCCGAGTAAGAAATCGACAGATGGAGAGTACCGGGATATCGCACATCCGATTAATTCCTCTACAAGAGAAAATATCCAGAAGATCATTCTGGATCGTTATGAACAGGCACTGCAGGAACCAGATGAAGAGGTCTAGACAGAGCCTTTAAGAAACCTGATACCAGTTAAAATGAAAGCTGTCACTGCTTTTGCAGTGGCAGCTTTTTTCGTGTCATAGGAAATTACTCCATAATTTTCCTATGACATAAAAAAGCCCTTCGGTCAGGATTCTTTCTTGATGCAGGAGTGACAGCCCTCTGAAAGACATGGGACTGTACGGTTGCAAAAAAGGCAGCAGATATGTTATATTGAAGGCTGTACAGGGGCATATGATAAATATGGCCTTGTTTTCTGCATTGTTATACATGGGACAGGAAGAAGTGAATCCGGACTGCATGTGACAAAGGCAGCAGGCAGTACAGAAAGACGCTGGTTTCAGGAGAAAAGAGGAAAAGAAAATGTATCTGATCGCAGGACTGGGGAATCCGGGAACAAAATATGAAGGAACACGGCATAATATCGGCTGGCAGGTTATTGATGAGCTGGCAGAGAAATATAATATAAGAGTACTGGAAAGCAAGTTTAAGGGGCTTACCGGAAAAGGGATGATCGGCGCTGAAAAGGTGATCCTGTTAAAACCATTGACCTATATGAACCTCAGCGGGGAAAGTATAGCAGAGGCGGCCCATTTTTATAAGATCGATGAGACGGAAGAGCTGATCGTCATTGCAGATGACATCAGCCTGGATGTAGGGCAGATCAGGATAAGGAAGAAGGGCAGTGCTGGCGGACATAACGGACTGAAAAATATCATTGCACAGCTTGGACATGAAAACTTTGCCAGGATCAAAATGGGCGTTGGCGAAAAGCCGGCAGGCTATGATCTGGCAGATTATGTGCTTGGACATTTTTCGAAAGAAGAAGAAAAGATCATGGCAGAGAGCAGAAAAACAGCAGTAAAAGCCATAGAAACGATACTTGCAGAAGATATTGATAAAGCAATGAATCTGTATAACTCGAAGAAAAACCAGAAGGACTGAAAGGAACAGGAATCACATGAGGGCACTGACAGCTCCGTTGTATGAGCTTTCGGAATTTGAAGAAATAAGGAAACTATTAAAAAAGCCGGGGAAATATGCAGCACTGACAGGCTGTGTGGAGTCCCAGAAGCTTCATATGGCGTATGGACTTTCAGAAGGGATCAGGTGCAGGCTGATCGTGACCTTCAGTGACCAGCGGATGAAGGAGCTGCAGGAGGACTACCGCTTTTATGACAGAAATACGACCTGTTATCCGGCCAGGGATGTGATCTTCTATCAGGCGGATATCCATGGGAACCAGCTTACCAAGGAACGGATCAGGTGCCTGCGCAGGATGATGGAAGGAAGGCCTTTTACTGTGGTGACGACCTTCGGAAGCCTTCTGGCACCGCAGATCCCACTTTCTGTTTTCCGGGATAATGTGATCACAGTAAGCTGTAATGGCTCTCTGGATGAGAAAAAAATGGCAGAGGACCTGGTAAAGCTTGGCTATGAGAATGTCTATCAGGTAGAGGCTCCGGGACAGTTCAGTGTCCGTGGTGGTATTATCGACGTTTTTGATCTGACAGAGGAAAATCCGTACCGGATCGAGCTGTGGGGAGATGAAGTGGAATCCATCCGGAGCTTTGATGTGCAGAGCCAGAGGTCGATTGAGAAGCTTTCTTCCATAGCGGTTTATCCGGCCTGTGAACTGATCCTCACAGAAGATCAGTTAAAAAAGGGAATGGAACGGATCGAGAAGGAAAGCAGAAAATTCTCAGAGAAGCTCCGGAAGGATTTTAAGACGGAAGAGGCGCACCGGGTAGAGGAACAGATGAAGACTCTGAAGGAAGAGGTCTTTGCCTATAAGAGCCTTGCCAATCTGGACGGGTATGTCAGGTATTTTTATGAGGATACGGTATCATTCCTGAACTTCCTGGATCCGGAGAACAGCATTGTATTTCTGGATGAACCGGCAAGAATCAAAGAACATGCATCAGCAGTAGAACTGGAATTCAGGGAAAGCATGAGCCACCGTCTAGAAAAGGGCTATATCCTGCCGGGACAGGCGGATTTCCTGTACTCGGTTGCAGAAGTGGCAGCCAGAATGTCTGCTTTCCGGCTGGTATCCCTGGCAGCGCTTGACCTGAAGGGCGGGCTTTTGAAACCCGACTGGAAGGCAGATATCTCTGCCAAGAGTATCTCTTCCTATAATAACAGCTTTGAGGCACTGGTATCGGATCTGCAGCGTTATAAGAAAAACGGTTACCGTGTGCTTCTGCTTTCCGGTTCCAGGACGAGGGCAAAACGTCTTGCAGCGGATCTGTCAGAGAATGAACTGACAGCCTTTTATACAGAGGATCCGGACAGGGAGATCAGACCGGGTGAGATCATGACTTTCTATGGAAGAGTGCTTCGGGGCTTCGAATATCCCCTGCTTAAGTTTGCCGTCATTTCTGAAAGTGATATCTTTGGGGCTGAAAAAAAGAAAAAAAAGAAGAAAAAGCAGTACGAAGGCAGGAAGATCAATGACTTTTCCGAGCTTTCCATCGGGGATTATGTTGTCCACGAAAATCATGGACTTGGTATTTACCAGGGAATTGAAAAGGTTGAGGTAGAAAAGGTAGTCAAGGACTATATCAAGATCTCTTACCGGGATGGCGGCATCCTGTACGTCCTTGCCACCGGTCTTGATGTGATCCAGAAATATGCTTCTGCGGATGCGAAGCCGCCAAAGCTCAATAAACTTGGCACGACAGAATGGGTCAAGGTAAAGAGTAAGACGAAGGCGGCGGTCAATGAGGTGGCGAAGGATCTGGTGGAGCTGTATGCCATCAGACAGCAGAGCGAAGGCTATTCCTACGGAAAGGATACAGTCTGGCAGCGGGAGTTTGAGGAGCTGTTCCCCTATGAGGAAACAGAGGATCAGCTTTCTGCCATTGAAGCTACCAAGAAGGATATGGAAAGCAAAAAGATCATGGACCGTCTGATCTGCGGGGATGTGGGCTATGGCAAAACGGAGATCGCTATCCGTGCAGCTTTCAAAGCCGTGCAGGAAGGTAAACAGGTCGTATATCTGGTACCGACCACGATCCTTGCGCAGCAGCATTACAATACCTTTGTACAGCGTATGAAGGACTTCCCGGTGCGGATCGATCTGCTTTCGAGGTTCCGGAGCAGCAGCGAGCAGAAAAAGACAGTGGAGGATCTCCGGAAGGGTCTGGTGGATATCGTGATCGGGACTCACAGGGTACTGTCCTCTGATGTGGTGTTTAAGGATCTTGGACTTCTGATCGTAGATGAGGAGCAGCGTTTCGGAGTCGGACATAAGGAAAAGATCAAGAAGATGAAGGAACAGGTGGATGTCCTTACCCTGACGGCAACCCCCATTCCAAGAACACTCCATATGAGCCTGATCGGGATCCGGGATATGAGTGTTCTGGAGGAGGCACCCAATGACAGGCTGCCGATCCAGACCTATGTCATGGAATATAATGAAGAAATGGTGCGGGAAGCCATTGTCCGGGAGCTTTCCCGGAACGGACAGGTTTATTATGTATATAATCGGGTCAATAATATCGCAGATGTTGCAGCAAAGATCCAGAGTCTTGTGCCGGAAGCCAATGTAGCCTTTGCCCATGGACAGATGCAGGAGCGGGAGCTGGAAAAGATCATGTATGACTTTATCAATGGTGATATTGACGTACTGGTATCCACAACGATCATCGAAACCGGACTGGATATCCCCAATGTCAACACCATGATCATCCATGATTCGGATAATATGGGACTATCCCAGCTTTATCAGCTCCGGGGAAGAGTCGGCAGGAGCAACCGGACAGCGTATGCTTTCCTGATGTATAAGAGAGACAAAATGCTGAAGGAGATCGCAGAGAAGAGGCTTGCAGCCATTAAGGAATTTACCGAGCTTGGCAGCGGCTTCAAGATCGCCATGAGGGATCTTGAGATCCGGGGAGCCGGTAATCTCCTTGGGGTAAAGCAGTCCGGGCATATGCAGGCGGTCGGCTATGATCTGTACTGCAAGATGCTGAATGAAGCGGTAAAGACACTCAAAGGGGACAGCGTGGCAGAGGACTTCAATACCACAGTAGATCTGGATGTGGATGCCTATATCCCGCCATCCTATATCCTGAATGAAGTGCAGAAGCTGGACATTTACAAACGGATCGCCGGTATCGAGACCCAGAGTGAATGTGATGATATGAAGGAAGAGCTTCTGGACCGTTTCGGGGAGATCCCGTCGCCGGTACACAATCTACTCCGGATCGCCCTGATCAGATCACGGGCACACGGACTGTATATCACCGAGCTGAAAGGAAAGAACGGAGAAATAAAGCTGCTGATCAAATCAGATGCCAGGATCCATGCGGAGCGGATCCCGGAACTCCTGAAGAAGGTGGAAAAGCTTTCCTTTAATATGAAAATGACAACCTTTGTGTATCACTATCAGAAGTCTGGCGTAGCAGAAAAGGATGCCAGATCCCTGCTGCAGGAAACGGAAGATCTGCTTACTGCAATGGGAGAGGTTCTTCTGTAACAGAGATCCTGCAGGATACACAGAAAAGTAAATGGAATGATTCGAAATGTGCGCTTTTACGGCGCACATTTTGTCTTTTACACAAATCTTACATAATCCTTACCTCCCCATGATATTTTCTTATGATTCCCCATGTTAACATACAAAACAGAGACAGGGAAAAAAGCACAGAGCTTTTGAAATGCCTGCAGATGAATAACAAATAAGAGGAGATATGAAAAAATGAAAATGAAAAAGTTTCTTGCACTGACATGTGCAGCAGCAATGGTATTTGGTCTTACAGCCTGCGGAAGTGCAGCAGCAGATACAACAGCTACAGACACAGCAGCAGACACAACAACTGAAACAACAGATGCAGCAGAGTCCACAGATACGACAGAAGAAGCACAGGCTCCTGCTGAAGCATCAGCAGATCTTTCCGGAACGATTTCCATGGCAGGTTCCACATCCATGGAGAAGCTTGCCAACGCCGTAGCAGAAAGCTTTATGGCAAAGTATCCCGGTGTTACCGTAACAGCAGAGTTTACCGGATCTTCCGCAGGTATTGAAGCAGTAACCGCAGGAAGCGTAGATATCGGTAATTCTTCCAGAGCATTAAAGGATGAAGAAAAGGCAGCAGGCGCTGTAGAAAATATCGTAGCAATTGATGGTATTGCAGTAGTGGTAGATCCTTCCAATACGGTTGCAGGTCTGACAAAGGATCAGCTGATCAGTGTTTACAAGGGAGAGATCAAGAACTGGAGTGAGCTTGGCGGTGAAGATGCTCCTATCGTAGTGATCGGACGTGAAGCAGGATCCGGTACAAGAGGAGCTTTTGAAGAGATCCTTGGACTTGAAGATGCATGTGCCTATGCAAGTGAGCTGGACAGCACCGGTGCAGTGATCGCCAAAGTAGCAGCTACTCCCGGAGCGATCGGATATGTATCCCTGGATGCACTTGATGATACAGTAAAGGCTCTTACACTTGATGATGTAGAAGCAACTGCAGAAAACATCAAGGCTGGAAACTACTTCCTGAGCAGACCTTTCGTAATGGCAACCAAGGGTGAGATCAGCGAACAGAGCGAAGCAGTACAGGAACTCTTCAAATATCTGGCATCCGATGAAGGAAAACAGGTAATTTCCGGTGTAGGTCTGATCACCGTAGACTAAGAAAGTGTGGTTCGTTCCTGTAACAGAAACGTCCATTTTATAAAGAGAGGTAATCATCTTGAACAAGCAGCAGACTTTTTCCATCATGGGAAACCGAAAGAATAAGTCCGCAGTGGAAGAAATCGCACAGGTTATATTTACCCTGTGCGCATTTCTTGCCATACTGGCAGTTATATCCATTACGGTATATATGGTGATAAACGGAACCCCGGCATTGTTCCAGGTAGGGATCAGGGAAATTCTTTTTGGAACAGTATGGAAGCCAACGGCAGAAAATCCATCCTTCGGTATCCTGTATGTTATCCTGACATCTATCATAGGAACGGCACTTGCAGTACTCCTTGGTGTTCCAATTGGAATCCTGACAGCCGTATTTCTGGCAGAAACAGCACCGAGGAAGCTGGCTGCCCTTGTGAAGCCGGCAGTAGAACTTCTTGCCGGAATCCCTTCGGTGGTATATGGACTTCTTGGACTGATGATCCTGAACCCTCTCATGTACAAACTGGAACTGGCCATATTTAAAGGATCAGACACACACCAGTTTACGGGTGGAGCGAATCTGCTGTCAGCAGTGATCGTCCTTGCCATTATGATCCTGCCTACAGTGATCAACATCAGTGAGTCAGCGATCCGGGCAGTACATCCTTCCCTGAAATCAGCATCTCTGGCACTTGGGGCATCCCATATACAGACGATCTTTAAGGTGATCCTTCCGGCAGCCAAATCCGGTATTATCACAGCGATCGTTCTTGGTGTGGGAAGAGCAATAGGCGAAGCCATGGCGATCACACTGGTTTCGGGAAGCAGCGTGAATATGCCACTTCCTTTCAACTCTGTCAGATTCCTGACAACGGCGATCGTAGCAGAAATGGGATATGCATCCGGACTTCACAGACAGGTGCTTTTTACGATCGGACTTGTACTATTTGTATTTATTATGATCATCAATATCACACTGAACAGTATTCTGAAGAAAGGAGAAAGGGAAGATGCATGACAGTATCATGAACAGAAAGAAAAGGACATCTGATGTGCTGATCAGCGGCCTGATCAATCTTTCTGCTGCTTTCTCCGTAATTCTTCTGGTTGGTATCATTGCTTATGTGTTTGTAAAGGGAATCCGGAGTGTAAACCTGCAGTTTCTGACAACGGTAACGAGTACATTGAACAAAACTGTAGGTATTGCCGGAAATATTGTGAATACCCTGTATATTATCGTGATCACTCTTCTCATAGCAACACCCATTGGGATTGGTTCTGCTATTTATCTGAATGAATATGCAAAGCCGGGAAAGCTGGTAAGGGCGATCGAGTTTACTACAGAAACACTTTCCGGTATTCCATCCATTATTTTTGGTATGTTCGGTATGATGTTTTTCGGGACCGGACTCGGACTTGGCTACTCGATTCTGACAGGCTCTCTTACCCTGACACTTATGGTATTGCCACTGATCACGAGAAATACGCAGGAAGCGTTAAAAACAGTACCGGACAGTTACCGGAGCGGGGCACTTGGAATGGGAGCAACAAAATGGTATATGATCCGGACAGTACTGCTTCCTTCAGCCATGCCGGGTATCATTACGGGAGTGATCCTGGCGATCGGAAGGATCGTGGGAGAATCGGCAGCACTTCTGTTTACGGCGGGCAGTGGCTACCTGCTTCCGAAATCAGGGATCGGCTTCCTGAAAAAGATACTGGAATCAGGAGGAACATTAACGATCCAGTTGTATTTAAGCATGGCGAAGGCGGAATATTCTACCGCATTTGGTATTGCAACGGTTCTGCTTGTGATCGTACTTGTGATCAACTGGCTGACCAAGGTCCTTTCCAGAAAACTGGATGTAACCAGAGCGGACTGAGGACAGATGGCTGAAAGAAAAATAGCCTGTGGAGATGCCGCTTAAGAAGGTACAGGCCGCAGAACAGGATGAAAGGAAAGAAAGACAGGGACAGTAAAATGAGTGAAAATAAGATCATCACGGAAAATCTGAATCTTTATTATGGAGAAAATCATGCACTGAAAGATATTAACATGAAGATCCGGGAAGGTGCTATCACTGCATTTATCGGACCTTCCGGATGTGGCAAATCCACCTTTCTGAAAACACTGAACAGGATGAATGATCTGGTAGACTGTGTCAGGATCGAAGGAAAGGTTTATCTGGATGGGGAAGATATTTATGATCCGAAGGTAGATACCACACTCCTCCGGAAGAAAATGGGAATGGTTTTCCAGCAGCCAAATCCCTTTCCCATGAGCATTTATGACAATATTGCCTATGGACCGAGGATCCACGGGATCAGGAATAAAGCGGCACTGGATGAGATTGTGGAAAGATCACTCAGGGGCGCCGCTATCTTTGATGAGGTAAAAGACCGGCTGAAAAAGTCTGCACTCGGTCTTTCAGGCGGACAGCAGCAGAGACTGTGTATTGCAAGGGCACTGGCAGTAGAGCCGGAGATCCTTCTGATGGATGAACCAACCTCAGCACTGGATCCGATCTCAACACTTAAGGTTGAAGAGCTGATGGAGGAACTGAAGAAGAATTATACAGTTGTAGTTGTTACCCATAATATGCAGCAGGCTGCCAGGGTTTCTGACTATACCGCATTTTTCCTGGTAGGGGAAGTAATCGAATTTGATACAACAGATAATATCTTTTCAAGGCCCAAAGATAAGAGGACTGAGGATTATATTACCGGACGGTTTGGCTGATATTTAAGGAGAGGCAGAAGGAGAATAACATGTCACCCAGAACAACATTTATCAATGAATTAAATCAGTTAAAGGAAAATGTGGCTGATATGGCGACCAGAGTGGAGAAAAACTATGAAACTCTGTTCGAGGCCTATGAAAAAAAAGAAAAGGCTGTCATAGAAAAGATCGTGGCAGTAGATAAGGATATCAACAGACGGCAGAGAGAGATCGAATCAGAATGTCTGTTCCTGATCACCAAGCAGCAGCCGATCGTCAGTGATCTGCGGGCAGTTACAGCCAGTCTGAAGGTAGTCACTGATATTGAAAGAGTAGGAGACCATGTGGCAGATATCGCGGAACTGCTCATCAGAATGGAAATGAAGGAGCTGTCAGCATACTCTGTACACTTAAATCCGATGATCAGGGAAACAAGAGATATGCTTCGGATGGCGGTGGATGCTTTTACAGGCAGAAATAAAGAGGAGGCACAGGAAGTCATTCAGAAAGATGATGTTGTAGATGATCTTTTTAATGCAGTTAAGAATGATGTCATCGAGTCCCTGAAAAAGGAGACCAGGGATGCAGATGAGTGTGTGGATATCCTGATGATCGCCAAATATCTGGAAAAGATCGGAGATCACGCCGTTAATATCTGTGAATGGGAGATCTTCAAAGAGACTGGAAATATCAGCGATATGAGGCTTTTGTAACAAAGAAAAGACCTACGGAAAACGGCAGAATGAAAATTTATATATCCAAATGGACATAAATAGTGTAGAATGGAAATCAAAGCGAGTTTTCTACGCATGATCCGGAGGGATAACATGGATATTTTTTCGTTACTGTCGATGATCGGAGGCCTGGCTCTGTTCCTGTATGGAATGGAGGTTCTTGGTGATGGACTGAAGAAGGCATCCGGCGGTAAACTGGAGCACATTCTTGAGAAGCTGACAAGCAATAAGCTGATGGCGGTGCTTCTGGGCGCAGGCGTGACTGCAGTGATCCAGTCATCTTCTGCAACAACTGTCATGGTAGTCGGATTTGTCAATTCCGGTATTATGAAGCTCTCACAGGCTGTGGGGGTTATTCTTGGTGCCAACGTAGGAACGACAGTGACAGCCTGGATCTTAAGCCTTACTGATGTGAACGGATCCGGACTTTTCCTGCAGCTTTTAAAACCTACTTCCTTTTCCCCGATCCTGGCGATCATCGGTGTATGTCTGATCAGCATGGGAAAGAAGGAAAAACAGAAAAATATCGGTACGATCCTGATCGGATTTGCCGTACTGATGTTTGGTATGGATACGATGTCTACGGCTGTGGAGCCTCTGGCAGAACAGCCGGAATTTTCACATATTCTGCTTATGTTTTCCAATCCGGTACTGGGTATGCTGGTAGGTCTGATCCTGACAGCAGTGATCCAGTCTTCATCCGCATCTATCGGTATCCTGCAGGCGCTGTGTGCAACTGGTGTAGTCAGTTATGCCACGGCGATCCCCATTATCATGGGACAGAATGTAGGAACCTGTGTGACAGCACTGATCTCCAGTGCGGGTGCCAGCAAGAATGCCAAGCGGGCAGCCCTGATCCATCTGTATTACAATATCATAAAGACAGTAGCATTTATGGCTGTTTTTTATGCACTGAATGCTTTTATCCATTTTACATTTCTTGAGGAGGCAGCGAGTGCTCTTGGCGTTGCTGTGATCCATACTGCATTCAATGTGGCAGCAGTCATTATCATTTTCCCGGTTTCCTGGATCCTTGAGAAGCTGGCTTACCTGACGATTCCAGAGACAGAAGAGGAGAAAGAAAAGGAAGCTGAAAAATCCAGAAAGGAAATCCAGCTTCTGGATACCCGTTTCCTGTCGACTCCCGGATTTGCACTGGAGCAGTGCAAAAATGTGGCTGTGGATATGGCAGACTATTCCAGGGAAGCCCTGTTCCTGGCAATCCAGATGCTGGACAAGTTTGATAAGGCTTCCGCAGACAGAGTAGTGGAGCTTGAAAATATTGTAGATCATTACGAGGATGAGATCGGTGCTTATCTTGTCAAGCTGTCAAGCCGTCACCTGACTGAAAAAGACAGTCAGCATTTATCTGTACTGCTTCACAGTATCGGTGATTTTGAACGTATTTCGGATCATGCGATCAATATTATGGAAGCAGCGAAGGAAATGCATGCCAAGGAACTGGATTTTTCCAGAAAAGCAAGAGAAGAACTGGATGTTTATACCGGTGCGATCAAAGATATCATCAACACTTCTGTTCTGGTGTTCCAGGAGGAAGATCTGAAACTGGCTGCCATGATCGAGCCAATGGAAGAGGTGATCGATTATCTCAGCGTAGAAGTAAAGAAAAGACATATGAAACGCCTCCGCAAGGGGAAATGTACGATTGAAATGGGATTTATCCTTTCTGATATTGTGACTAATTATGAAAGGGTATCAGACCACTGCTCTAATATTGCACTGTCCCTGCTGCAGCTCAATGAGGAAAACTTTGAAACACATGAGTATCAGGAGGCAATTTCCAGCAAGGATAATGTTGCCTTCACCACAGAGGTAAAGCATTTGAAGGAACGTTATCAGCTGCCATAGAAAGGCGGAACTGTTATGGCATTTGTATATATTGTTGAGGATGATAAGAACATCAGGGAGATTGAGGTGATCGCCCTGAAAAATTCCGGATATGAAGTACAGGAGTTTGAAACGGCAGGAGAATTCCGAAAGGCATTTGAAGAAAAGCAGCCGGATCTGCTGCTTCTTGACCTGATGCTTCCGGATGCAGATGGTCTTGATATTGTCAGGGAACTGCGTCAGGACAAAAGAGGGAGAGAGCTTCCTATTATTCTGGTGACAGCCAGGACGACAGAAATCGACAAGGTAAAGGGACTGGATATTGGTGCAGATGATTACCTGACAAAGCCTTTTGGCATTATGGAGCTGATCTCAAGGGTCAAGGCACTTCTGCGAAGGACAAGCAGAGAACAGAGCAGCCGGGTACTCGAAATAGGAACAGTCCGTATGGACGATGAAAAGCACAAGGTTACAGCGGCAGGAGCAGACTGCGAGCTTACCTTTAAGGAATATGAGCTTTTGAAGCTTCTTATGACGAATGCAGGTATTGTGACATCCCGTGAGGAGATCCTGGAAAAGGTATGGGGTACTAATTTTGAGGGAGAATCAAGAACCCTTGATATGCATATCAAAACACTGAGGCAAAAGCTTGGAGAGGCCGGAAGTCTGATCAAGACCGTGCGGAACGTTGGCTATATTTTCAGTGCATAAAGGAATATACCTATGAAGAGAAAAATATATAACAGATTATTTGCAACAGCTACTCTGGCAATTGTGGTTACCCTTTTGCTGACGGTAGCTGTTTGTTATAATCTGCTGAAAAAGCAGGTGCTGGAGGACAGCGGACACTATGCACAGATGGCAGCAGGGCTGCTGGAGGATACTGAGGATATTGAGAAGTCACTTGCCCCCCTGACAGGAGAAAATGGTGCGCAGGATATCCGTATTACTGTGATAGACCATGAGGGAGAGGTACTGTACGATTCCCAGGTGCGTGCGGACAGTCTTTCAAATCATAAGAGCAGACCGGAGGTGCAGGAGGCCTTTGAGGACGGGAGCGGCTTTGAGATCCGGAGGTCTGCCACACTGGACGAAAATACCTACTATTATGCCATGCTTCTGAAGGATGGGACTGTCCTGCGGGTTGCCAGGGAAGCTGACAGTATTTACAAGGTAATGGAATATGCAGTGCCGTATCTTCTGATGATCGTAGCAGCGCTGCTGGTCGTATGTGGTATACTTTCGTATTATCTGGCAGAAGGGATCATCCGTCCTATCCGGCAGATCGCAGAGAGTGGCGGGGAGACAGGAGAAGTTTCTTCTTATGAGGAAATGAAGCCGTTCATTGAGGCCATTCGGAGACAGCAGGATGACGTGCTGGAAAATGCAAGACTGAGACAGGAATTTACAGCCAATGTTTCCCATGAACTGAAGACACCGCTGACCGCGATTTCCGGTTATGCAGAGCTTGTGGAAAACGGCATGGTCGCAGAAGAGGGGGAAGTGCGCCGGTTTTGCGGTGAGATCCACAAAAATGCAGGAAGACTCCTGGTATTGATCAATGACGTGATACGTCTGTCAGAACTGGATGATTCTGAAAATCAGGAGGCCATGGAACCGGTCAATCTTTATGAATGTGCCAAAAACTGTGTTGATATGCTGCAGCTGAATGCAGAGAAGCATGGTGTTACACTTACAGTAAGCGGTGTGAATGTAGTGATATCAGCCAATCATCAGATGGTGGATGAAGTGCTTTACAACCTGTGTGATAATGCGATCCGGTACAATAAGGAGAAGGGAAGCGTCAGCGTGATCGTGGAAGACCGCCTGGACCGTGCAGTACTGACGGTGAAGGATACCGGTATCGGTATTCCGAAGGAACATCAGGAACGGATCTTCGAGCGCTTTTACCGGGTGGATAAGAGCAGAAGCAAATCCACAGGAGGAACGGGGCTTGGACTTGCAATCGTCAAGCATATTCTGCTAAAATTAAATGCAGAAATTGAATTAAAGAGTGAGCCGGGAGAAGGGACAGAGATCACGGTAACATTTCCTGCGATCAGAGAAGCCAGGTTCCGGCAGCCGTCATAGGATAACAGGAGGCAATGAATATGGAGAAACCGGCAATCTGCGGCGGGGAACCTGTCCGCAGTACGAAAATGTTTTATGGACATCAGTATATTGATGAGGATGATATCCAGGCAGTTGTAGATGTGCTGAAGAGTGATTATCTGACCTGCGGGCCAAAGATCGGGGAGCTGGAAGAAAAGCTGTGTGAAGTAACAGGGGCAAAATATGCAGTTGTATGCAGTAACGGGACAGCGGCGCTTCATATTGCCTGTCTGGCAGCCGGAGTTATGCCGGGAGATGAAGTGATCACTACCCCCATTACTTTTGCAGCATCTGCAAACTGTGCACTGTACTGCGGGGCAAAGCCTGTCTTTGCAGACATTAATGAAGCTACCTATAACATAGATCCGGAAAATGTGGAGAAACTGACAACAGAGAAAACAAAGGCGGTAGTAGCTGTTGACTTTACAGGTCAGTCGGTGGAACTGGACAGACTGCTTACCCACTGCAGAGAACATAATCTGGTACTCATCGAGGATGGCGCTCATGTGATCGGCACCAGCTATAAGGGCAGGATGAACGGATCCATTGCTGACATGACTACCATGAGCTTCCATCCGGTAAAGACCGTAACAGGAGGCGAAGGCGGTGCAGTCCTGACCAACAGTAAAGAATATTATGAGAAGCTTTTATTATATCGTGCCCATGGCATTACCAGAGATCCGAAAATGATGGAGCATGAGCCGGATGGACCATGGTATTACGAACAGATCGCACTTGGAATGAACTACCGTATGACGGATATGCAGGCAGCCCTCATCATCAGCCAGCTCAATAAGCTGCCCCGGTTCATGGAAAGAAGAAAAGCAATCGTAAAGGCTTATAATGAGGCATTTTCCAAACTGCCGCAGCTTTTTGTACAGCAGGAGATCCCGGAATCTGATACCACAAGACATCTGTATATCCTGCGGATCCGCCCGGAGAAGCTGACGATTGACAGAAAGCAGTTTTTTGAGGCACTGGCAGCAGAAAATATCTGTTGTAATGTGCATTATATCCCTACCTATTATTTCCCTTACTATGAGAAACTTGGTTATAAAAGGGGACTTTGCCCGAAAGCGGAGAAACTCTACGCAGAAGAGATCAGCCTTCCTCTTTACTATGCCATGACTGATCAGGATGTAGAGGATGTGATTCATGCTGTTACCAGAATTGCGGAGTATTTTCAGGCTTAAGAAGCTGTAAGAGACACGAAAAGGCTGGATAAGGACAGCAAAAAAGACAGGCAGTATAGGGGCGGAGACAAGAAAATATGTTACTCAGTGTGATTGTACCTGTATACAATATGGCAGAGGGCGACAAGCTTTCCTTCTGTATGAACAGTCTGGTGAACCAGACCATAGAAGATTATGAGATCATAGCAGTAGATGACTGTTCGACAGACAGATCATTGGAGATCCTGCGAAGCTATGAAAAAAAATATCCAAAGAAGGTGAAAGTGATCGCCTCACCGGAGAACCGCAGACAGGGTGGGGCCAAGAACCTGGGTCTTGCCGTGGCAAAGGGAGACTGGATCGGGTTTATTGACAGTGATGACTGGGTCTGTGATGATTATTATGAGAAGCTGCTGAAAAAGGCAGAAGAAACCGGTGCGGATATGGTTGGATGTGATTATCATCTGACCGGAGAACACAGCATGCAGATCGGACAGATCGTCCACAATAACAAGCCTTCACAGGCGGGGATCCTGAATGAAGAGAAATACCGATCCCTGATCCTGGACAGTGGAAGTCTTGTGGTGAAGATCTACAGGAGACATATCATCCTTGATTATCCCAACCGCTTTCCCGAGCATATTTTCTATGAGGATAATGCCATCAGTAATTCATGGATGCTGAGAGCGAAACATTTTGAATATATTCAGGAGCCCATGTACTACTATTATCAGCATGACAGCTCTACAGTGCATACGATCACGAAAAGCCGGTGCGAGGACCGCATGGAAGCGGCAAGAGTGATGGTCAGGGAAGCCAGGGAATTTGACTATCTGGAGCAGTATTATCCAGAGATCGAAAGCAGTTTTACCACACTGTTTTATGTAAATACTCTGTTTTCCTATATGGCTGGTGTGAAGAAAAAGGAATATGGATTTGTGAAAGCACTTTACCGGGAGATGAAAGAGACATTTCCCGGGTTTATGGAAAATAAATATTACGGGGAAAGAGTTCATGCAGAGGAAAGAAAGCTGATCCGGCTGCAGAGCAGATCCACCCTGTTATTTATGCTGTATTACAGGCTGCTGTGGAGCTACAGGAACCTGAGAAAGCGGTTGTAGATATGCTGTAAATGGGGTATACTTAAAAGGTATTTTTCCAAAAGAAAGGAAGGGCTTTCAAATGAAGAGAATCGGTATGTTAACGAGCGGCGGTGACTGTCAGGCACTGAACGCAGCAATGAGGGGTGTGGTAAAGTGCCTCGTAAACAGTAATGAAGATGTGGAAATTTATGGTTTCCTGGATGGCTATAAGGGGCTGATCTACGGAAACTTCCGGATGCTTGCCGGACATGATTTTTCCGGTATCCTTACCAAGGGAGGTACGATTCTCGGCAGTTCAAGAGTTCCGTTCAAGACGATCAGGGAGCCTGATGAGAACGGTCTTGACAAGGTGGAAGCCATGAAGCAGAATTACTACAAGCTGCGTCTTGACTGTCTGGTGATCCTTGGAGGAAATGGTACCCATAAGACAGCAAATCTTCTCAGGGAAGAGGGGCTGAATGTGATCACCCTTCCGAAGACGATCGACAATGACCTCTGGGGAACCGATATGACCTTTGGCTTCCAGAGTGCTGTGAACATTGCGACAGAAGCCATTGACTGTATCCATACCACAGCGTCTTCCCATGGAAGAACCTTTATCGTGGAAGTCATGGGACACAAGGTGGGATTCCTGACACTGAATGCCGGTATGGCAGGTGGGGCGGATATTATCCTGATCCCGGAGATCCCCTATGATATCAACAAGGTTGTGGAAGCAATCGAAAAGAGAAACCAGGATGGCAGCCGTTTTACCATTCTTGCGGTGGCTGAAGGTGCCATTTCCAAAGAAGACGCAAAGCTGTCCAAAAAAGAATACAAAGAAAAAATGAAGAGTTACAAATACCCTTCCGTTTCCTATGAACTGGCAGATGAGATCCAGAAGAGGACAGGCGGAGAGGTACGTGTGACAGTACCCGGACATACCCAGAGAGGTGGAAGTCCCTGCCCTTATGACAGAGTATTTGCGAGCCGTCTCGGTGCAGAAGCAGGAGAACTGATCCTGAAGGGTGAGTACGGATTTATGGTTGGATATAAGAACAGAGAAATTGTGAAGGTTCCGCTCGCTGATGTGGCAGGAAAGCTGAAAATGGTTTCTCCGGATTCTGATATTGTCAAGGAGGCCAAGCTTCTTGGTATCAGCTTCGGAGATTAAGAGAAGGAACGCTTCCGGAAGGAAATATCAGAATGTCATATACAGCTCTTTACAGAAAATTTCGTCCCACGGTATTTGAAGATGTGAAGGGACAGGAGCATATAGTAACGACCCTGAAAAACCAGATCAAAGCTGACAGGATTGGTCATGCCTATCTGTTCTGTGGAACAAGAGGAACAGGTAAGACTACTATTGCCAAGATCTTTGCCAAGGCGGTGAACTGTGAGCATCCGGTGGATGGGAGTCCGTGTGGGGAATGTGAGACCTGTAAGGCTATTGCCGCAGGAGCATCCATGAATGTGATCGAGATTGATGCTGCATCTAACAACGGTGTGGACAATATCAGGGAGATCGTGGAAGAGGTTGCCTACTCCCCTGCGGCAGGCAAATATAAGGTTTACATCATAGACGAGGTTCATATGCTTTCCATAGGAGCATTCAATGCTCTTCTGAAAACGCTGGAAGAGCCACCGTCTTATGTTATTTTTATTCTGGCTACAACAGAGGTACATAAGATACCGATCACGATCCTTTCCAGGTGTCAGCGGTATGATTTCAGAAGGATCACGATCGATACGATCGCAGACAGGATAAGGGAACTGACTGGGATCGAGAAAGTTCCCATAGAGGATAAGGCGATCCGCTATATTGCCAAGACAGCGGACGGCTCCATGCGTGATGCCTTAAGCCTTCTTGACCAGTGTATTGCTTTTCATTTCGGACAGGAGCTGACGTATGATAAGGTGCTGGATGTTCTTGGGGCTGTGGACACGGAAGTGTTCAGCAGGATGCTCCGTGCCGTCCTTGACGAGGATGTAAGTAAGACACTTGCCATTCTGGAAGAGATGGTGGTACAGGGAAGGGAACTGACCCAGTTCGTAACCGACTTTACCTGGTATCTGAGAAATCTGCTGCTTCTCAAAACAGCAGATGGGATCGAAGATATCATAGATATGTCAACAGATAATCTGAACCGTCTGAAGGAGGAAGCAGAGCTTGCTGACTATGACAGGATCATGCGGTATATCCGTGTGCTTTCCGATCTGTCAGGACAGATCCGGTATGCAGCGCAGAAACGTGTACTGATCGAGATCGCACTGATCAAGCTGTGCAGACCCCAGATGGAAGCGGATACAGCATCTTTGTCAGAGCGGATCCGGGATCTGGAGGAAAGGCTGGAAAAGGGTATCGTACAGACGATTCCGGCACCAGGTGGCAGCAGCCAGCAGCAGAGTACGGCTCAGCCAGAGCCGCAGGCGCCCCTTCCGGAGGCAGTTCCGGAGGATGTCAGAATGGTGGCAGGTAAATGGTCTGCTGCTATCTCGGAACTGCCTAACCCTATGAAAACTTATCTGAAAGGGGCATATCCAAGCCTCTCGGAGGATGGGAAGCTTATGGTTGTTCTCAGTGACGGACTTCCGTTTGATTATTTCAGGCAGGAAGGCCACAAGGAAGAACTGGAGAAGCATCTTTCCGGTTATGCAGGTAAGGCCATGGAGGTTGTCATTAAAAATGCACAGGCAGGCAGAAATCCGGAGGCTGTATTCCCGAATCTTACCAGACTCATCTCCGATAATATCCAGATCGAGATAGAAGAAGAGGAAGAGCCGGAAGAGGATCCGCTGGAAGAAGAATTTTAAAAAGAAAAGTTTTATCTTGAGAAAGGAAAATAAATTATGGCAAAACGTGGAGGATTTCCCGGTGGCGGAATGCCCGGAAACATGAACAATCTGATGAAACAGGCGCAGAGGATGCAGCGCCAGATGGAAGAGAATCAGAAAGCAATGGAGACAAAGGAATTTACAGCCAAGGCCGGTGGCGGAGCTGTTGAAGTGACAGTGACCGGAAAGAAAGAGATTACAAAGGTCAAGCTGTCCGAAGAAGTAGTGGATCCTGATGATATTGAAATGCTGGAAGACCTTGTTATGGCAGCAACGAATGAAGCACTCCGCATGGCAGATGAGGCAAATGCGGAACTGATGAACAAGATGACAGGAGGTCTCGGCCTCGGAGGAGGACTTCCGTTCTAATGGATCTTTATAGCGGATATATTAACAAATTAATTGATGAGCTGGCAGCTCTTCCGGGAATCGGAAACAAGTCTGCACAGCGTCTGGCATTTCATCTGATCAATATGCCAAAGGACAAGGTGGCCAGACTGTCAAAGACGATCCTGGATGCCAAAGAGCATGTCCGCTATTGCAAGGAATGTTATACTCTGACGGATGATGAACTCTGTCCCATCTGCAGAAATGAAAAAAGAGATCACAGCACGATCATGGTGGTAGAGAATACCAGAGATCTTGCAGCTTATGAGAAAACAGGTAAATATGAAGGGGTATATCATGTGCTTCATGGGGCAATATCGCCCATGCTCGGGATCGGACCGTCAGATATCAAACTGAAGGAACTGATCGAGAGGCTGAAAGGAGACGTGCAGGAAGTGATCATCGCCACCAACTCAAGTCTGGAGGGCGAGACCACCGCCATGTATATCGGAAAGCTCATTAAGCCT
Organism: uncultured Lachnospiraceae bacterium; assembly: GCA_902766365.1. Classification (GTDB taxonomy): domain Bacteria; phylum Bacillota; class Clostridia; order Lachnospirales; family Lachnospiraceae; genus Suilimivivens. The sequence goes on from CACXDC010000052.1 coordinate 26,445, forward strand.
ACAGGAATCAAAGTAACAAGGATCGCCAGCGGTGTGCCGGTAGGGGGCGACCTGGAATATATTGATGAAGTTACCCTGCTGCGGGCACTGGAGGGAAGAACAGAAATATAACACGAGAGGGGTTATCAGAAAATGGCAGTAAGAACAGAAGTATTTGGCAAAATGAAAGACGGTCGGGAGATCACAAGATTTTTTATCAGCAATGGAAAAGGCATGGAGGCAGGTGTCATTAATTATGGCGCGATTCTCGTAAACCTTCTGGTTCCGGATAAGAACGGACAGACTGCAGATGTGGTCCTTGGTTATGATACACTTGAGCCTTATTTTGAAAACGGAAGCTGTTTTGGTGCGACCATCGGACCAAATGCCAATAGAATTGCGAATGCCAGCTTTGTGCTGGAGGGAAAGAAATATGAACTTGCAAAGAACGACGGGGAAAACAATCTTCACAGTGATGCAGACCTTGGTTATCACAAGAGGATATGGGATGCACAGATCGAAGGAAATGGCGTGAAATTCACACTGGAGGATGCAGATGGTTCCATGGGATTTCCGGGAAACAAGAGGGTTTCAGTTACCTATACTGTAACAGAAGAAAATGAACTTCAGATCCATTATCACGGAGAAAGTGACAGAAATACGATCCTGAATATGACAAATCATTCCTACTTTAACCTTGCAGGACATGATGCAGGCAGAATTGAAGGACATAAGCTGCTGCTTCATGCAGCAAATTATACACCGGTACTGCCGGGTGCGATCCCTACAGGAGAGATTGCTTCTGTAAAAGGGACACCTTTTGATTTTACAGCAGAGAAGGAGATCGGAAGGGACATTAACGAAGACAATGAACAGTTAAAGCTCTGCAAGGGCTTTGACCATAATTTTGTAATAGATGGTGACTATGGCACCTTGCGGGAGGCTGCAAGAGTGACAGAGGAAACCTCCGGCAGAGTCATGACAGTACTGACGGATCTGCCCGGTGTGCAGTTCTATGCAGGAAACTGTATTGGCAGAACGACAGGAAAGAACGGGGCAGTGTACGCAGAAAGAAGCGGACTTGCGCTTGAAACCCAGTATTACCCGGATACTGCCAATGAACCGGGATTTCCGTCCGCAGTATTTGGACCTGAAAGGGCATATGATACAGTAACTGTTTATCGTTTTGCCTGAAAGTCGAACAATTAAGAAAAAGCCGGACGGGCTGTGACAGAAAGCGCATAGAATTTCCGATATGATGAAGAAAAACAGATATCATGGAGGGACTATGCGCTTACCTTGGATAGTAAGGCAGATCGGAAATGCTTCCGGAAAGGACCGGATCTACATAGAAGATTATGCCTGTTCTTTTTTGGAAAACTGCAGAAAAGAGGAATCTCTGCTTCCCGTCAGGGCTGCACTGTATGGATACGCACTGCAGAAAGGAGAAAGCCACATCTATCTGATTTATGGTGTTTCCCATATTGTGGTAGAACTTCAGCAGGGGAGGAGCCAGGAGCAGATCAGGGAGATGTTTTTCCCGGAATATGAGCTGATCGGATATGTCAATCTGTATGCCGGCCAGACAATGTTTGAAAATCCGGCATCTCAGGACACTTCCGGGAAAGCAGGATTTTTTATCTTTTATGAAAACAATGAGGCCATGCAGAATTATATGATATTCTGCAATAAAAGAAAACAGAGAATGTCAGAGAACCACAGATCAGGCGTTAAAGAGGATAAACACCTGGGGGTGAAAGGTGAAAGCGGCAGGAGACAGGGGAAGTGGACCGGCTTTTTTCAGATTTTTCTTCTGGCAGTTCTCATTCTGCTGACGGCAACAGCCTCTCTTGCGATTGGGGACTATACTGCCATGCGGGAATTTGCACTTATGGCGGCAAGGGCATTGCAGGGAGCCGGTTAACAGGATATCTGGAGAAAAAATATGTCAAACATTCGGGACTATTTAAAAGAAAGAGAAAAACGTCAACAGACCGAAAAGACCACTGGTTACAGAGAAAAGATCAGGGGACATAAGCTGACTATATTTTACAGGGCAGCGCTTGGAGTTATTTTGGTTGCGGCTGTGCTGTTCTTTTTTATATTTCAGTGGAAGAATAAAGTCTTTACAGAAAGCGTGATCACAGGTTCTACGCCGGTGACGATTGCTCAGGGAGCCAGCGTAAGGGCACTTGGGACACGGGTGCTGTTATACAGTAAAGACGGTGTCAGTTCGCTGGATGAAAAAGGAAATGTGCTCTGGAACCAGACCTTTGAAATGCAGAATCCCATGACTGCGATCTGCGGAAATGTAGCGGCGATCGGTGATTACAATGGCAGGACAATTTATGTGGTAAGCGGGGACAAGCAGCTTGGCACTGTGAATACCAATCTGCCGATCCGGAAGATCTGTGTATCTGAAAACGGAGTTGTGGCAGCAGTCCTGGACGATTCTGATGTGACAAGGATCCTCCTTTACAATGGAAATGAAAATACGGATACTTCTATCGTAGATATCAAGGCTACTATGGATAAGAGCGGGTATCCCCTAAGTATCTCTCTTTCACCAAATGGGAAACTTCTTGCCATTTCCTATCTCCATGTTGACAGCGGGGAAATGAAGTCAACGGTCGCCTTCTTTAATTTTGGAGAAGTGGGAAAAAATGAAAGTGATAATTATGTGAGTGGTTTTGATTATGTTGATACGGTAGTGCCTTATGTACAGTTCATGAGCAGCAGTAATGCCTTTGCTGTTTCAGATGACAGAATTATATTCTTTTCCGGAAGTGAAAAGCCGAATACTACGGCTGTAGCATTGCTGGATGAAGAGGTACAGGGAATTTATTACAATGAAAGCTATGTAGGACTGGTATACAGAGATCAGAGTGGAGAAGCTGCCTACCGGCTGGATGTTTATAATACAGGTGGTGACAAGATCCATTCCCTGCTGATCGATATGGACTATTCAGATATTGTATTTTCCAAAGATCAGATCATCATTTATAATGATATGGACTGCCGAATCTGTAATATCAGTGGAGTGGACCGGTTTACCGGTACTTTTGAAAAACCGGTAAGCCTGCTGATACCTACTTCTTCTGCTTACAAATACACAGCAGTGACCAGCAGCTCGGTTGATACGATGGAATTAAAATAGAAAAGGACGAAGGAGCGGATGTATTATTTTTCACTGGCGATAGTTGCGCTGATCTTTATCTGGCGGATTGTTGCAGGCGCAAAAAAAGGAATGGTAAAGGAACTGATCTCACTGATCGTCATGGTGGCAGCAGGCTTTTGCGTGATCCTGATCATGGGGGCTCTGAACAGTTATTTTGATCAGAAGATCGGTCAGGTGGTACAGTTCATCTGTGTTCTGTTTGCGGTCTGCCTGGTATACCGGCTTGTGAGCGTACTGTTTACTTCACTGAAGCTGATCTCGGGTCTGCCAGTGATCCGCTGGCTTGACAGACTGCTTGGAATGGTGCTCGGGGGTGTGGAGGCAGGACTGATTACGGCTTTTCTGGTACGGGTAGTAAAGGAACTTGGCCTGACATTTTTATCCATATGACAGAATAAAAAAGATCAATCAAAAAAATTAATAAAAAGCAATTGACATTTTAGAAAAAGGGACTAAAATAGTCCATAGTTTTAGAAATGAAATGCAGAGAGCAGGACAGGATGTTTTCCGGGAAGCATAGACAGAGAGCCGGCGGTTGGTGCGAGACGGTATGTGAAGGAAGAGCATTATCCCCTGAGAGCAGTTCGGGTGAAGCGGTCAGTAATCCGAAACGGAGATCCACCGTTACAGGGATACGTATTCAGCAGCAGTGCGGATATGATAAGAGAGGTCAATTTTATTGGCAATTGAAGTGGTACCGCGGAGAACACATCTTCGTCTTCTGAGTGATCAGAAGACGGAGATTTTTTTATGTGTTAAGAAGCTGTAAAGATTCCGTGAAACTACAGGTTTTCTGATGTCAGACACCGGGATTCAGCAAATGACTGAATACAGGGTGTTGAACATATATCTATATTATTGATAGAAGAGGAGAGAGTATTATGAACACACTGGTTATCGTACTGGTTGCAGGCGTATGCCTGGCAGCAGGCTATCTGTTTTATGGAAGATGGCTTGCAAAGACATGGGGGATCGATCCCAATGCCAAAACTCCTGCCGTAACAAAAGAGGACGGACAGGATTATGTACCTACAAATGGATGGACAGTATTTGCCCATCAGTTTTCATCCATTGCCGGAGCGGGCCCTGTAACAGGTGCTATTCAGGCAGCCGTATTTGGATGGGTTCCGGTATTTCTCTGGATCGTCCTTGGCGGTATTTTCTTTGGTGCAGTCACTGACTTTGGTGCACTGTATGCCAGCGTCAAGAACGAAGGAAAATCCATGGGACTTCTGATCGAACAGTATATCGGAAAAACAGGACGTAAGTTGTTCCTTTTGTTCTGCTGGTTATTTACCCTGATCGTTATCGCTGCATTTGCTGACATGGTTGCAGGCACTTTTAATGCCTATACCGTAGTGGATGGTGTATCACAGCTTTCTGACGCTGCGAAGACAAATGGAGCGGCCGGAAGCATTTCTCTGCTGTTTATCGTATTTGCTGTTGTATTTGGCCTGATCCAGAAGAAGTTCAAACTGACAGGCTGGAAGCAGGTTGTAGTTGGACTGATCTGTACAGTGGCAGCTTTTGCAATTGGTATGGCATGCCCGATCACAGCAACCAAGGACACATGGAGCTATATCACATTTGCCTATATCTTCCTGGCAGCAGTACTTCCGATGTGGCTTCTGATGCAGCCGAGGGATTATATGACAACCTTTATGTTTGCAGGAATGATCCTCGGAGCAGTCATCGGACTTCTGGTCGCACATCCTAAAATGAATCTGCCTGCATTTACCGGATTCCATAATGATGCACTGGGAGATCTGTTCCCAATCCTGTTTGTAACTGTTGCCTGTGGTGCGGTTTCAGGATTCCACAGTCTGGTTTCCTCAGGAACCTCATCAAAGACGGTTGCGAATGAAAAGGATATGCTTAAGGTTGGTTATGGTGCCATGATCCTGGAAAGCTTACTGGCGATCCTTGCTCTCTGCGTAGCAGGTGCGGCTGCAGCAGCTGATGGTACCGCAGCAAGTGGAACACCGTTCCAGATCTTTTCATCAGGTGTAGCCGGATTCTTTGAAATGTTTGGAATTCCTGTATATGCGGCACAGTGCTTCATGACAATGTGCGTATCTGCACTGGCACTGACAAGCCTTGACTCTGTAGCCAGGATCGGACGTATGTCATTCCAGGAGCTGTTCAGCGTAGATGATATGGAGCATGCAGAAGGCTGGAGAAAGGTTCTTTGCAATAAGTATTTTGCAACAGTACTGACACTTGCCTGTGGATTTATCCTGACCAAGATCGGATATGCCAACATCTGGCCACTGTTTGGGAGTGCGAACCAGTTACTGAGTGCGCTGGTACTGATCACACTCTGTGTATTCCTGAAGGTAACCGGAAGACAGAACAAAACGCTGTTTCCTCCGCTGATCATCATGCTTTGTGTAACCTTTACTGCACTGGTTGAACGTACGATAGGTCTTGTAAAGGCATACAGTGCAGGAACAGCAGTATTCCTGGTAGAAGGTCTGCAGCTTATCATTGCAATCCTCCTGATGATTCTTGGTGTTACGATCGTAGTACATTCAGGAAAAGAGCTTGTAAAGAAAAAAGCACAGAATTGATAAGAGAGATGAAGGAAGGATTCGTATTTCGTATATATCATATATTGGAAGAAGTTGTGTGCGGAATCTCTCTGTAAAATAAAAAGAATGGAAAGGAGCTGTTCCGGTATTTGCCTTGGAAACGGCTCCTTTTTCGTCTGATGAAAAAACTCTAAAATTAGGTATTGACATTACGTTTAACACGGTGCTATAATCAAATTCCACCGTCAAGAGAGACCGGTAAGAGATCCGGTGTGACGGAAAGGATGTTTTCCTGAGAAGGAAAAACAAAAATAAAAAAATCTCAAAAAAGTGTTGACACAGACAGAAACACATGATATTATATCAGAGTTGC
>CACXDC010000053.1 GCA_902766365.1 uncultured Lachnospiraceae bacterium
CGCAGGAATGGCGGAATTGGCAGACGCGCACGGTTCAGGTCCGTGTGGTAGCAATACCATGAGAGTTCAAGTCTCTTTTCCTGCACGTGAAAACCTCAGCAGATCTGCTGAGGTTTTTGTTTTGTGGAAATACCCTTGTAATCAGCAAAAGACGGTGTTATTATAATAGTAAGTAAAAGTTTGTTTCAGTAGTTTACAGTTGTTAACAGGTACACGGAGGTACCTGCACTGTCAAGGGAGTGAGAATATGGGAATCAGAATCAATGTAAATGCAAGACAGGATTATTCCTATCTGTTCCAGAGTATGACGACAAACAGTGGAAACAGCCTTGGTAATTTAAATTTCCTTTCCGATTATGCCAGCATCAAGAATGGCAGCTACGGGAAGCTGATGAAGGCTTATTATGCAAAGAATACTGCGGATAAGACTACCTCAGCAGGAAAGGATACAGAGACAAAGAAGAATTCTATTTCTACGGCAGCCGATTCAGGAAAGACACTTTCTAAGATTGAGAAGGCAGCCGGTTCCATGAAGGAATCTGCTGACAGCCTGCTGACAAAGGGAAGCAGATCTGTATTCCAGAAGAAGAATGTGAAATCAACAGATGAGACAGGAAAGACCACTGTTTCAGAAGAATATGATACAGATGCAATCTATAAGGCGGTATCCGGTTTCGTGACAGATTACAATGATCTGCTCAGCAAGACATCTGCGGCATCTTCCAGGACACTGCAGAGCAAGGCAGATACACTGGCATCTATTACAAGTGCCAATGCAAAGCTTCTTTCCAAGGTTGGTATTACGGTGAACAATGATAATACCCTTTCCATTAATGAGGAAACCTTTAAAAAGTCCGATATGGCCACAGTGAAGAATCTGTTTGGAACGACAGGGGCTTACGGTTACAAGGTGTCTGCACAGGCGTCCATGATCGACTATACAGCAGGCAGGGAGAGCACCAAGTCAAATACCTATACGGCAAACGGAACCTACAGCAATGCGTACAGTGCCGGAAATATCCTGAACTCATTCTTCTAAGGAATTTTAAGGAGAATGGCGGAGTGCTTTCATTTTTCTCCGGAAGGATGGAAGGCAATATTATATGAAAAGCAGAAGGATGCACCTGGAAACGGGGGCATCCTTTTTTTATAGGAAATTACTCCATAATCTTCCAATGACATAAAAAAGCCCTCCGGGCAGGATTCTTTCTTGTGTCCAGTATGTTGAAATTTAGACTGGAAAATGGTATTTTAGAAGTACCGCACAAAGCCCGGAAAGGTTTCCGGCAGAGAAAGAAAGGAAGCCCTGACAAGGCTGTGGTTGACAGATGGCAGCGAAGTTTTATGCAGTAAGAAAAGGAAGAAAAACCGGTATCTTCAGGACCTGGGATGAATGCAGGGCAAGCGTTCATGGGTTTTCAGGGCCGGAGTATAAAAGCTTTGGTACCCTGGAGGAGGCCAGGGCCTTTCTGCAGGGTGGTCAGAAGGAAGAAGTGGAAGAGGACAGACTGCCAATTTATGTGGATGGCAGCTTTCATGCAGGAACCGGGGAATTTTCCTACGGAATGGTCGTATTATTAAAAGAAGGGATACAGACCTTCCATAAGAAATATGATGATAAAGAGCTGGCAGCCATGCACAATGTTGCCGGGGAGATCAAAGGGGCCGAGGCAGCCATGCGTTATGCCATGGAACACGGGATCAGAAAGATCGCCATTTATCATGATTACGAGGGGATTGCCAAGTGGTGTCTTGGAATGTGGAAGACGAACAAAGAGGGAACCAGAGCCTACAAGGCCTTTTATGATGAGGCCAGCAGACAGGTTGATATCCAATTTGTGAAAGTTGCAGGACATTCTGGAGATACTTATAATGAAATGGCGGATCAGCTTGCAAAGGAAGCGTTGGGGATCTGAGAAAGAAAACAGTGAGGCAGCCGGGAGGAGATAGAAGTGATTCAGAAATTTTTAGTACAGGACAGTCCGATGGTAGCAGCGGTCGGACTTTTACTTGCATTTGCACTGACATGTGTACTGCTTACCAGATTAAGCAACTTTTTACCCAAGGATGCAGGCCGGGCTTTTGCCCATGATGGAAGCCTGTCAGCAGGAAAGCCGAGAGGGGCAGGTATTATCTTTGTGCTGGTGTTTACAGCAGCAGCGATCCTTTTCGCACCGGTCTCAGTGGAGACCATGATCTATCTGCTGCTGATCGCAGGTGAAATGCTGACCGGTTATATGGATGATGCCTCCGAGCATCCCTGGAATGAGTATAAAAAGGGGCTGCTTGACCTGATCATTGCGATCATACTGGCAGTGACCTATCTGAATCATAATGAAAGCAGCTTTACGCTGGCAACAATGGGGATTACCGTGACCGTGCCGCCGGTGGTTTTTGCGATTCTGACAGTGATCCTTGTCTGGACATCGATTAATGTGACAAACTGTGCAGACGGCGTAGATGGTCTTTCGGGGACACTGGTACTGGTCACACTGACTACCATTTATGTGATCAATGAGATCCTTGGGAAAGGAAGTGATTTCCAGTATCTGATCCTGCTGTTTGGCATCTGTATCCTTGGCTATCTGTGGTACAATGCCACACCGAGCCGCCTTCTGATGGGAGATGCAGGCTCACGGGCAATGGGTATCTTTATCAGTATTGCTGTCTTAAAAACGGGATCACCATTCCTTTATATTCCGGTAGCAATCGTGCTGATCCTGGATGGTGGTCTTGGGCTTGTGAAGGTGGCACTGCTCCGTTTCCTGAAGATCGGGATCCTGAAGCATACAAGAACACCACTGCATGATCATGTGCGCAAGGTGATGGGATGGTCCAATACGCAGACCGTATTCCGGTTTGCTATCATACAGATCGTGGTTTCAGCAGCAACCGTTTATCTTCTGCTGATGAGACAGTAAGGAAACAGGGGGATTTACGGAAGGAGAAGGGGATATGAGAGAGAGAAGAGACAAGGTAAATTATTATCTGGATCTGGCAGAGAGCGTGTCACACAGAGGCACCTGCCTCAGGAGAAATTACGGGGCAGTGATCGTGAACAATGATGAAGTCATTTCTACCGGCTATGTAGGAGCACCAAGAGGCAGGAAAAACTGCTCCGACCTTGGTACCTGTATCAGGCAGCAGCTCAATATCCCGAGAGGAGAGCGTTACGAGCTGTGC
>CACXDC010000054.1 GCA_902766365.1 uncultured Lachnospiraceae bacterium
ACTTATGCCAGATCGAATTTTGACGATCAATGGTTCAACAGAAGTGGCGGTGATGGCAGGCATGAAAGTGCATATGATCCCTGGGGATGAGCGGAATTTCAAGATTACAACTGCGGAGGATCTTCAGCGGTTTGAGAGGCTAGTGACTGCTTAAGAGCAGTAAGCTCCTTTTCCAGAGCAGCATTTTTCCTTTCCAGGACAGCATTTCGTTTCTCAAGAGCAGCTTTTTCTTTTTTCACAGCTTTAAACTCAGCGCCCTGCTGTTCAAATTTTCTCTGGATGCCATGCATCCTGCGGTAATAGTCCTCCCTGGCTTCACACTGTAAACGGATCTCTTCTTCCTGCGTCAGTTTGTAAACTGTTGCAGATGCTTCTTGGAGATATTCATTCTTTTGAGCTAACATATGTAATTCCTCCCAGGTTTTGGCTTTGAAAAGTGCAGCCCAATAATCAATGTGATACAGCTTGTCCTCCTGTGTTGCCAGGTGGATCTGAGTTAAGTCTAACACAGAAAGACTTAGTTTGTCACTATAAACAGTATGATTTTTTACATTTAAAAGTCTGTATGTAGAATAGAATTCCGGATGGTCAGGGAAAAGGGTAAAGTTAAGAAGACCAATTTGGATGGCGGATTTTACATCTTTATAATCTTCTCCGGCGGAAAGATGATCGAATTCCCGGCAGAGATAGCTTAAAGAACGCTCAGGCCAATTTCCTTCATTGATCACCTGCATTTCCAGATTTAAATAGGTATTATTGTTAAGTATCACCTTAATATCCAGAAAAAAGGATTTGTCATTAAAGGATTTGCCAAGTTCAATGGGATTAGTGATTTCGACAGATAAAATATCTATTGGTGATAGATGTAGCAGAGAAGAAATAAGACCGGTGAGAACTTTATTGTTTCGTTGTAAAAGAGCACGAAACAGATAGTCATTGGTCATAGGAATAGTAAGTGGACCTGACGTAGGAAATTCAGATATGCTGTGTGATTGCGACATGATAGTATGATCCTCCTTAGAATAAATAGATAAATAAATAATTGGAACAAACGGCGAACAGCCGAATGATGTTCACTATGGAACATGATATTTTGATTAAATGATTAAAGCAGAAATTGCTTTGAATATTGAGACTATAGCAGATATTTAAACTGAGGGCAAGTAGAAAATTTGAATGAGCGTATTACTGAAAAAGGGACTAAAAGTATATCATTATACAAAATATAGTACTAGAGAAGAGACTCATGTCAAAGTCTTGTATTGTGCAATTTGCTATTTAGAAAGAAAAGAAAGGGTTATTTTTAGATGAAAGCATACGTATTAAACGGAATAGGCCAGCTTGACCTGATGGATGTACCAGAGCCTGTATTAAAGGAAGGGGAAGTATTGGTAGAGGTCAAAGCAGCCGGGATCTGCGGTTCGGATATTCCCCGCATCTTTGTAAATGGTACCTATCATTTCCCGACGATACCGGGACATGAGTTCGCAGGAGTGGTATGCAAGGTAAAGGATAAAGAAAATGAGGGCCTGATCGGAAAACGTGTAGGTGTATTCCCACTGATTCCCTGCAGAGAATGTCCACCCTGCCAGAAAAGGCAGTATGAAATGTGCATGCATTATGACTATCTGGGATCCAGAAGTGACGGTGGGTTTGCAGAATATGTGGCAGTACCTGTCAGAAACCTGATCGAGATTCCAGATGGGATTTCGATGGAAGCAGCAGCCATGCTGGAGCCTGCCAGCGTAGGGATCCATGCTCTGCGGAGAGTTTATGAAGAAGGCATGAATTCAGCAGTTATATTTGGCCCTGGAACGATTGGACTTCTGATTGCACAGTGGCTGCGGGCTCTTGGTGTAGAAAAGATCATTTTAGTGGGAACAGGAGAAGGACAGAAGAAACTTGCCGGAGAGCTTGGTTTTTCTGAGTTTTACAATGGAAAAGAAATGGATGTAGTGCAGGCAATTCTGGAGAGAACGGCAGGAGAAGGTGTAGATCTCGGTGGAGGGCGTACCAGTAAAAGAAAAATTCTCGAAGAGTGCCTGGATGTAGTAAAACGTGGGGGAAAGGTGCTTACCGTAGGAAATCCCCATGGGGATATGAACCTGAAGCGGGATACTTACTG
>CACXDC010000055.1 GCA_902766365.1 uncultured Lachnospiraceae bacterium
CAGTATCAAGTGCCAGCCCTTAAGCATGGGTGACAGGGAGGAGCCGGCAAGACTGGTATTTACCTCCAAGGAAGGAAGCGGTATCGCCGTATCTCTTGTAGACCTTGGCAACCGGTTCCGTATGATCATCAATGATGTGGACTGCAAGAAGGTAGTAAAGCCAATGCCAAAGCTTCCTGTTGCGACCAACTTCTGGACACCACAGCCGGATATGTACACCGGAGCAGAAGCATGGATCCTGGCTGGCGGTGCACACCATACGGCATTCACCTATGACCTGACAGCAGAGCAGATGGGTGATTTCGCAGCAGCGATGGGAGTAGAGGCTGTTTATATTGACAAGGACACAAAAATCCGTGATTTTAAGAGAGATTTGATGCTCGGAGAGGTGTTTTACCGCTAAATTTTGTGGTATGGTAATAAGAGAAGCAAAAGGAGGTTACTTGTGAAATGGAAGCAAAAAAATTAATTGAAGAGGGAAAATCTTTCCTCGGAATAGAATTTGGTTCTACCAGAATCAAAGCAGTTGTGATCGATGAGGAAGGAAAGCCGCTGGCCAGCGGAAGCCATGAGTGGGAGAACCGTTTTGACAATGGTATCTGGACCTATACCCTTGAGGATATCTGGGGCGGACTGCAGGACTGTTATCAGGATCTTCTGAAGGATATCGACAAGACCTATGGTGTTTCTGTCAGCAGATTTGAGGGTATCGGATTTTCAGCCATGATGCACGGCTATCTGGCATTTGATGCAAAGGACGAGCTGCTGGTACCGTTCCGTACCTGGAGAAATACCATCACAGAGGAAGCTGCAGAGAAGCTGACAGAAGAATTTTCCTTTAATATTCCCCAGAGATGGAGCATCGCCCATCTGTATCAGGCGATCCTGAATCAGGAAGCCCATGTAAAGGATATCGCATTCCTGACCACACTGGCAGGTTATGTACATTATAAACTGACAGGAGAAAAAGTACTTGGTGTGGGAGACGCATCCGGTATGTTCCCGATCGACAGCACCACCGGTACGTATGATGCGGAAATGGTGGATAAGTTTGATAAACTCATCGCACCCTGTGGATTTTCCTGGAAGCTGACAGAGATCCTGCCAGGTGTCCTGACTGCAGGAGAAAAGGCCGGCGTCCTGACAAAGGAAGGAGCAGCCCTTCTGGATGTCAGCGGCAGACTGGAAGCAGGCATCCCGCTCTGTCCTCCGGAAGGAGATGCTGGAACCGGTATGGCAGCAACCAACAGTGTCGGAGTCAGAACCGGTAACGTATCTGCGGGAACCAGTATCTTCGCCATGATCGTACTGGAAAAGGCGCTTTCTGCTGTTTATCCACAGATCGATATGGTGACGACACCGGATGGTGCACCTGTTGCCATGGTACACTGCAATAACTGTACCTCTGATATCAATGCCTGGGTCAATATTTTTGATGAATTTGCAGAGAGCATTGGCCATAAGGTAGACAAGAATACCTTATATACTACTTTGTTTGAGAAAGCACTGGAAGGGGATGCAGACTGTGGCGGTCTTGTTTCCTATAATTATTTCTCAGGAGAACCGGTTACCGGTTTTGAAGAGGGAGCACCCCTCTTTATGAGAAAGGCAGAGGATCACTTCACGCTGGCAAACTTTATGAGAACTCATATTTATTCTTCCCTTGCAGCTTTAAAGTCAGGACTTGACCTGCTGTTTGAGAAGGAAGATGTGAAGGTTGACAGAATGTTCGGCCACGGCGGTCTGTTCAAGACCAAAGAAGTTGGACAGAGGATCGCAGCCGCAGCCATGAACACACCGGTTTCTGTTATGGAGACAGCAGGAGAAGGCGGAGCATGGGGAATTGCCCTCCTTGCCGCTTATATGCAGGAAAAGGAGCAGGACGAGGAACTGCAGGCATTCCTGGACAGAGTGATCTTTGCCGGAGAGAGCGGCAGCAGTATTTCACCGGATCCTGCTGAAGTGAAGGGATTTGAAAGCTTCATGAAGCGTTACATGAAGGGACTTTCTGCAGAGAGAGCAGCCGTAGAGGCACTGAAAGACTGATCTGTTTAAAGGAAGACAGGCTGGCCGGCAGCGCCGGTTTTACGGATGCCGGTCAGTACTGACAGACGAAGAGAAGAATCTGGAGGATGGAAGGATGTTAGAAGAATTAAAGCAAAAAGTATATGAAGCAAATATGCTGCTTCCGAAATATGGGCTGGTTACCTTTACCTGGGGAAATGTCAGCGCCATTGATACCGAAAGCGGACTGTTTGTCATTAAGCCAAGCGGCGTAGATTATGAGAAGATGACACCGGATGATATGGTTGTCATGGATCTGCAGGGAAATAAAGTAGAAGGAGATTTAAGACCTTCTTCTGATACCCCTACTCATCTGGAGCTGTATAAAGCATTTCCGGAGATCGGGGGAATCGTACATACCCATTCTTCCTATGCGACAAGCTGGGCGCAGGCAGGCAGAAGCATTCCCTGCTATGGAACGACCCATGCAGATTATATTTACGGAGAGGTTCCGTGTCTGCGCTGCCTGACAAAGGAAGAGATCGATGAGGCTTATGAAGAGAACACCGGTCATCTGATCGTCAATGAATTCCGCAGAATGAACAAGGAGATCATGGCAGTACCGGCAGTTCTGTGCAAGAACCATGGTCCCTTCGCTTGGGGAAAGGATGCCATGGATGCGGTACACAATGCCGTCGTACTGGAAGAGGTGGCCAAGATGGCATACCGGACAGAGACCATCAATCCGAAGGTAGCACCTGCACCGCAGGAGCTGCAGGACAAGCATTATTACAGAAAGCACGGAGCAAACGCTTATTACGGACAGAACTAGGAATTTGCTGTTTGATCGGGGAAAAGGAATATGCTGAAGGTATTTTTAGCTGAGGATGAGTTTATCATCCGGGAAGGAATCAAAAACAATATAGACTGGCAGGCTCACGGCTACGAGTTTTGTGGAGAGGCAAGCGATGGAGAGCTTGCCTTTCCTTTGATTCAGAAGACAAAACCGGACATTCTGATCACGGATATCAAAATGCCCTTTATGGATGGACTTGCATTAAGCCGTCTTGTGAAAAAGGAGCTTCCGGAGACAGAGATCATCATTCTTTCTGGTTACGAGGAATTTGACTATGCCAAGGAGGCAATCCATATCGGGGTGGCCAGGTATCTGTTAAAGCCCATCAACGGGGAGGCTCTTCTGCAGGAGGTTGATTCGGTGGCCGGAGTTATTCTGGAGAAGCAGAAGGAAAAGGAAATTCGTGAAAAGTACCGGAAGGAAATGGAGGAAAATTCCCTGCGGGATCAGAAGGAACTGTTCCAGCATCTGGTAACAGGAGACTGTTCCATGGAAGAGTTCCTATCCATCTCGGATAAGCTTGGCCTGAAGATCATGGCTCCCTGGTACAGTATCGTTCTGCTGAAGATACAGTCCAGGAAGCATGATTATGAAGAATATTCCGGAAGCATTGTTGCAGTAGATCAGAAAATTACAGAGCTGACAGATCCGGAGCATGTGATCATCTTTGACAGGGCACTGGAAGGCAAAGCATTTCTTCTGAAAGCAGATTCGGAAGAGGAGCTGCTTTCGTATCAGAAGGAATATATGGACAGCATAAAAGAAGTGCTCGCCGGTTATACGAATCTGCGTTATTTTGGAGGGATCGGAACACCGGTGAACAGGCTTCGTGAGATCCCGGCATCTTTCGAGGATGCCAGTCATGCTTTTGCACACAGATATCTGGTAGCGGAAAGCTGCATTCTGGACAGCGGTCTGCTCCTGAAAGAGGGTGAAGGAGAACAGGATGATTTTAAGATCAGCGCAGTGAACCCGGAACAGATCGACCGTGCGAAGATGCAGGAGTTTCTGCGGACAGGAGATCTGGATGAGATTGTTTATTTTGTAGATGAATTTTTCGGCAAGCTGGACGGAGGTGCCATGAAGTCCAGGATCTTCCGCCAGTACATCACCATGGATGCATATTTCAGCATTGTGGATTTCCTGAAAGGACTGGGACTGCAGAAAGACGAGATCGAGGCACCGGATCAGGACAGCTCCATTCTGCAGGATGAAAAGAATGCCATGGATTATATTGTCCGGATCATGGAGAAGGCACTTGTCCTGCGGGAGAAGAAGGTCAGCAGCCGTTATGAGGATGTGGTTGGTGAAGTCATCCGCTATATTGAGGACAATTATGCGCAGGAAGATCTGTCTTTGAATCTCCTTGCATCCCATGTGAACTTTTCACCCAATCATCTGAGTATGATCTTCAGCCAGCAGACCGGGCAGACACTGATCAAATATCTGACAGATTACCGGATGAACCGGGCGAAGGAACTGCTTCGGTGCAGCGGCAAGAAGAGCAGTGTGATCAGTATGGAAGTAGGATACAAGGATCCCCATTATTTTTCCTATCTGTTTAAGAAAACACAGGGGATGACACCGACCCAGTACCGGGGTGGCAGGGCAGCAGAAGGAGAGGATTTATGATCAGAAGGCTGAAGGATATTTATTACAGATCTTCTCTTGCTACCAAGATCCGGTACTCCTATCTGTTTCTGCTGGTTCCGTTCCTGCTGTTTCTGGTGTTTACCTTTTATAATCTGTGGGACATGAACCGCAATTATGAGGATATGGTCAATTCTACCGTAGTTGCCAGTGAGTTCAGCCTGGATTTCAAGAAGGATTTTGACTATGAAACCTATCTTCTGATCGTAGGAAATAAAACCATAGAAGAGTCGGAACTGGATTCCATGATTGAGGAAGCAGAGCGTATCGTAACGGGTCTGGAAGAGATCACGGAAGCAGAGGATAATATAGCCAGGCTTGACAGTGTTAATAAGTATCTGAACAATCTGCGGATTTATGTGGGCAGGATTGAGGAAAATCTCCAGAAGGAGAGCCGCTATGAGGACAATATGGAAATCTGGGAAAATGATGTCCAGATCGTTACCTCGCTGGTCGGAGATACGATGTCCCAGTACATATACTATGAAGTAAAGGGAATTCAGCAGTCGAGGGCCGTATATCAGGCTTTCTTTATGAACATGATCCGGTATTCCCTGCTTGGTATGGGGATTGTCCTGATTCTTGTCATTATTCTTTCTTATTACATCCCAAGGAGTATCACCATGCCGATCACAAGGATCAGCAGGGTAACAGACCAGGTGGCAAAAGGTGATCTGAGTGTCAGGGCCGCAGCAGAAAGTGGGGCAGAGGCGAGAATGCTCAGTAATTCCCTGAATGCCATGATAGACAAGATCAATGAGCTTCTGGAGCAGGTGACAACGGAGCAGATAAGACTGCGAAAAGCAGAATTTGAACTGCTGCAGGCACAGATCAATCCGCATTTCCTGTATAATACGCTGGATACGATCGTCTGGCTGGCAGAGGCAGGAGATCAGAAGCGGGTTGTCAGCATGGTAGGAAACCTCTCAGATTTTTTCCGGACAAGCTTAAATCAGGGCAAGGATATTATTTCCATCCGGGAAGAGCTTGCCCACGTCAGAAGCTATCTGGAGATCCAGCAGGTCAGATATCAGGACATCCTGCGTTATGAGATTGATGTACCTGAGACACTTTATGAATATAAGATTCCCAAGATCACGATCCAGCCTCTTGTGGAAAATGCCCTTTATCATGGGATCAAGAATAAAAGAGGGCAGGGAATGATCACTGTTACCGGAAAGAGGAATGAAAATGGATTTGTCCTGTATGTAAGGGATAACGGTATTGGGATGACGAAGGAGCGGCTTATGGAAGTACGTGCCGGGATACAGAAGCTTTCCTATACCGGTAAGGAGATCTACGGGCTTTATAATGTCAATGAAAGGATCCGGCTGAACTTTGGTGAGGCATATGGGATCTCCATAGAAAGTACTTACGGGGAAGGAACATGCGTGAGCATAGCCCTGCCGGATCAGTGGAAATAAAAAATCAAACCGAAATCAGAAAAAAATCAACTGCGGGTTTTGACTGAATAGAATATTGAACCTTCGTAAGAAGTATGTGCATGGAATTTACTGTGTTTTGAAGATAAGATAATATCATCAAAACACAGTAAAACTTTTTTAAGGGAGGGTTTTCAATGAAAAAGAAATTTTTAGCAGCTATTTTAACCGCAGCTATGGTACTCGGACTTACCGCATGCGGAGGATCAGCAGATACTGCAGCATCTTCTGATGCATCTTCTGCTGACACAACAGAAACAACAGAGACAGCAGAGGCTGCTGATACATCTGCTTCCGGCGATCTGATCAAGGTTGGTATCATCAACAATGACCCCAACGAATCCGGTTATCGTACAGCAAACGACAAGGATATGAAGAACATGTTCACAGAGGCAAACGGATACGAAGCATCCTTTGCTTACAGCCTTAAGAATGATGAGCAGATCACAGCAGCCCAGAAGTTCATTCAGGATGGTGTTGATTACCTTCTTCTTTCCGCAGCTGATACAGCAGGATGGGATTCCGTATTAAAGGATGCACAGGATGCAGGAATCAGAGTTATCCTCTTCGACCGTACCATTGATGCTGATGAGAGCCTCTATGAAGCTTCTATCGTTTCCGATATGGCAAAGGAAGGCCAGACAGCAGTTGACTGGTTAAAGGGACAGAACTTAAGTGAGTATAAGATCATCCACTTACAGGGTGTTATGGGATCTGCAGCACAGCAGGGACGTACCGGTGCTCTGAATGATGCAGTAGCAAACGACGGCTGGACATTGGTTACCCAGCAGACAGCAGAGTGGAACGCAGAGAAGGCACAGCAGATCGTACAGTCAGTTATCGACTCCGGTGAAAGCTTTAATGTAATTTATGCAGAGAATGACGATATGGCCAAGGGTGCTGTTGCAGCACTGGATAAGGCAAATATTCCTCACGGTGTTGGCAAGGATGTCATCGTAATGGGCTTTGACTGCAATAAGTGGGCTCTGGAAGAGCTGCTGAACCAGAACTGGAACTATGATGGACAGTGCAATCCTTTCCAGGCTTCCTATATTGACGATATCATCAAGAAGATCGAAGCAGGTGAGACAATCTCCGAGAAGACCATCATCATGGATGAGAAGGGATTTGATGCTTCCACCATTTCCCAGGCAGATGTAGACCAGTACGGTATCTAAACCGGACTGATATAAGATGACAAAAGTAAGCGCAGCGCAGCGTAGTAAATGAAGGTGGTACGCATGCACTGCGCTTCTTTTCTCAGAGGACAGCAAAAAGTGAATGATCCGGCGGATCATTTGGAAATCAGAAATAAGGGGTGAACAGACAGTGAAAGACAATGCGGTATTAGAAGTAAAAAACATACATAAAAGCTTTCCCGGTGTACGTGCCCTGCAGGGAGTGGACTTTACTCTCCGGGAGGGAGAAATTCATGCACTGATGGGAGAGAACGGTGCCGGAAAGTCTACCCTGATCAAGGTACTGACCGGTGTTTATACCAAGGATGAAGGGGAGATTTTCATCAAAGGAAAAGAGAAAGCAGTATCCATTCATTCTCCACAGGAGGCGCAGAAGCTTGGGATCAGTACAGTGTACCAGGAGATCACACTCTGTCCGAATCTTTCCGTGGCTGAGAATATGTATATCGGCCGTGAGAGCAGTGCCCTGACCAACTGGAAAAAAATGAATGCAGATGCAGATAAGATTCTGAAAAATCTGGATATTCCGGCAAAGGCAACCCAGCAGCTGGCAAGCTGCTCGATCGCAGTACAGCAGATGGTAGCGATCGCAAGGGCTGTAGATATGAACTGTAAGGTGCTGATCCTGGATGAGCCTACTTCATCGCTGGATGAGCAGGAGGTAGAAAAGCTTTTCGGCCTCATGAGGGATCTGAAGTCCAGAGGGGTAGGGATCGTATTCGTTACCCATTTCCTGGATCAGGTTTATGAGGTCTGTGACCGGATCACCGTGCTTCGTGATGGTAAGCTGGTAGGGGAATATGAAATCAAAGATCTTCCCAGAGTACAGCTTGTTTCCAAGATGCTTGGCAAGGAGCTGGATGATCTTTCTGATATTAAGGGTGAGAGTAAAGTAGAAGCTTCAGATGACTCTGTACCGGTGCTGGAAGCGAGAGGGCTGTACAGCAATGCCGGGATCAAACCCTTTGACTTCTATATTAAGAAGGGAGAAGTCAATGGCTTCACCGGACTTCTGGGATCCGGACGGAGTGAATGCGTTCGTGCTATTTTCGGGGCCGACAAGGTGCTTGGCGGTACCGTGAAGAAAAATGGTAAAGAAGTGAAGATCACCAGTCCGCTGACAGCCATGAAAAACGGAATCGCCTATCTGCCTGAGGATCGTAAGAGAGACGGTATCGTAGGGGATCTTTCCGTAAAAGAAAATATCATTCTGGCAGCACAGGTGCTTCGTGGATTCTTTAAGCCTTTCTCAAGGGCAGAGAAAGAAAAGTTTGCAGAAGAATATATCAAGCTGCTGGATATTAAGACGGCATCTCCGGAGACACCGATCAAATCCCTGTCAGGAGGAAACCAGCAGAAGGTTATCCTGGCAAGATGGCTGCTGACCCATCCGGAATATCTGATCCTGGATGAGCCGACCAGAGGAATTGATGTGGGAACCAAGGTAGATATCCAGAAGCTGGTATTAAAGCTTGCCGGTGAAGGAATGAGTGTTACCTTTATTTCTTCGGAAACAGATGAAATGCTCCGTACCTGTTCAAGGCTGATCGTCATGAGGGACCGCAAGGTGGTAGGAGAGCTTTCCGGAGAGGATCTGACACAGAATAAGATTATGAGCACGATTGCCGGAGGTGAAAAATAATGACAACAAAAGAAAGAAAAAGATCCGGGGCGGCTGATTTCTTTGGCAGTCTGCTGCGTAAACAGATATTTATCCCGATTGCAGCACTACTGCTTCTGGCAATTTTCAATCTGATCGCAGATCCGTCCTTTTATAAGATCACATTAGGATATAACAGTGCAGGAGATCCGGTTCTTTCCGGATACCTGATGACGATCCTGGATTATGGATCAGAGCTTGCGATCCTGGCGATCGGCATGACGCTGGTGACAGCGGCATCCGGCGGACAGGACATCAGTGTGGGCGCAACGATCGCCATCAGCGGCAGTGTGATCCTGAGAGTTTTGTGTGGAACAAATTCAAGACCGGATACCTTGCAGGCGCCGATCATTGTGGCATTCCTGGTAGCCTGTGTGGCAGCAATGCTCTGTGGAGCCTTCAATGGTATTCTGGTTGCCTATTTCAAGATCCAGCCCATGGTTGCCACACTGATCCTGTTTACAGCAGGACGTTCCATAGCAGCCTGGATCAATAACAATGAACTGCCGATCATCAGTGATCCGACATTTTCCTATTTTGGTGGATTTATCCCGGGGATCCCGATCCCCACACCGTTCTTTATCGCAGCAGCCTGCGTGGCAGTGATCATGCTGGTCATGAAATTCACCAATCTGGGACTGTACACCCAGGCCGTGGGAATCAATGAGAATTCTTCAAGATTAAATGGTCTGAACCCGGCATTTATCAAGTTCCTGACCTTCGTTATCCTCGGAGTATGTGTAGCGGTAGCCGGACTGATCAAGGTAAGCCGTCTGTCTTCCATTAACTATTCCGTTATTGCAAAGGACATTGAAATGGATGCTATCCTGGCAGTTGCACTTGGCGGAAACTCCTTAAGCGGTGGTAAGTTTAACATGACAGCATCCATTCTTGGTGCGTATGTTATCCAGTTCCTGACAACCACGCTTTATAAATTTAACGTACAGTCAGATGCTCTTTCTGCTTATAAGGCAGTCGTTGTTATCGTACTGGTAGTGCTCAGTACACCGGTAGTCCGTGACTGGTTCACAGCTACCTTTAAGAAGATCAAAGCAGGAGCAGGAAGAAAGGAGGCAGCATAATGAAAAAGAAAATAGCCAATATGTCAGACACCAATCTGCTGCTGACGATTACCGTTGTTGTATTCTTTGTTATGTATATAGGAGCGATCCTGTTTCAGGGAAAAGGCTTTTTAAAGCCTCAGACATTCTTTAATATTTTAAATGCCAATGCTTCCCTGATCATTCTTTCCTGTGGAATGAGCATCGTTATGATCACAGGAGGAATTGATATTTCGGTAGGTGGTGTGACAGCTCTTGTCAGTATGTGCTGTGCAGTATATCTGGATTATCATCAGGGAAATGTATTCGTATCCATGCTGATCGCACTGGCTATCGGCCTTGCCTTTGGGGCTGTACAGGGTTATCTGGTAGCTTATCTGGACATCCAGCCCTTCATCGTAACGCTGGCGGGTATGTTTTTTGCAAGAGGGATGACGACTATCGTAAACAGTGCACCTTTCAATGTAGCCAATGAAGCCTTTGTGGCACTGAAGGAAACCCGCGTGATCGTACCGGGTATGGGATCAGTGAACAAGCTTGGCAAATATGTAAATGCCTATGTGGAAATAGGAGTCGTAGTTGCCCTGATCACCGTGATCGTTCTGTTTTGCGTCCTTCGCTGGACAAAGCTTGGCCGAAGCTTTTATGCAGTCGGCGGCAACAGACAGAGTGCCCTGATGCTTGGCATCAATGTAAAGAGAACCAGATTCCTTTCCCATCTGATCTGCGGACTGTTAGCAGGAATCGGCGGATTCGTATATTTCCTGCATGTAGGTTCCGGTTCCGCTTCCCATGCAAGCGGCATGGAAATGAATGCCATTGCTTCTTCCATTATCGGTGGAACCATGCTGACGGGCGGTGTCGGAAATATCATTGGTACATTCTTTGGAGTTCTTTCCTTAAGCACCATTCAGAATATTGTATCCTCTGCCGGCCTTGATCAGGCATGGTGGACAGGGATCACCATTGCAGCAATGCTCTGTCTCTTCCTTGTTGTACAGAGTGTGGTAATTGCCAAGAAGAAAAAAGCGCTGAAAGCAGAATAAGGAAACATACAGCAGAGGTGACTGCAGGGACAGGTGTCTTTTTCGCCGGGTGGACGGAAAAGCCCTGCCGGCAGCTGCCTCTTTTTTGTGTCAAAAGCCTTCCGGGCAGGATCCTTTCCTGTTTTCAGATCCCGGTGAATCGGGTATAATGGGCATGTATAAGTTTACAGAAAGACAGGCAAAAGAAATGTATTTA
>CACXDC010000056.1 GCA_902766365.1 uncultured Lachnospiraceae bacterium
ATCAGATAGTTTCATGCTATTTTTATGCCAGTTATTATTGAATTTTCAAGGTGCATAGGCACTTATTCAAGTGCGAAGTTTGAGTTACAGAAATAAGAATGGAAAAAGCGAAGCAGCTGTTAAAGACAACTGATATGAAGGTATATGAGATATGCGACTGTATTGGTTATAATAATGTAGAGCATTTTAACAGGATGTTTAAGAAGCTGACAGATGTCAGCCCGGGAACCTACAGAAAAGAAAATATGACAATCTGACAAAAGATCAAGAAATCAAACTGAAATTCATAGATAAACCCTCCGTTACCTGATAAGATAAGCCTATCAAAAGAAACGGAGGGTTTTACATTATGAAAAAGAAGCTTGTAGCATTGTTATTGAGTGCAGCAATGGTTCTCACTCTTGGCGGCTGCGGAGGTACAGAAGGAGCTGCAGCAGACAGTGGAAGCACTGTTGAGGGAACAGGTACGGAAGCTGTGGGAGAAGGTACAGAGACAGCAGATGCAGAGAATACCGATCTTAGTGGTGACCTGGTATTTGCTATTTATGATAATGTACTGATGACCTATATTGATGAGAACGATATGGTTGGGAAATTCCAGGAGAAATATCCGAATGCCAATATTGAGGTAGAGAAGATCAAAGATGATTCTGAATACTGGAATTCCATGAAAATGCGTACATCAGCAAATCAGCTGCCGGATGTAATGATCAACAAAACCTTTACTTTATCAAGATTTAAGGATTATCTGGTTGATCTCTCTGATCTTAACTCAACGGCAAATAATGAGTATGCAGCCGGCTACGCAGTAGATGGAAAAATTCTTGGTCTGCCAATGGTTGTAAACTGCAATTACGTATTCTACTGGAAGGATCAGTTTGAGGAAGCTGGTATTACAGAAATTCCGGATACATGGGAAGAATTTAAGACAGCAGCTAAAACCTTACAGGATTATTATGGAAAACAGAACCCGGATTATATGGCGATCGCCATGGGAGCAAAGGATGAATGGCCGGATTATCCATTTATGGAGTTTATGCCTGCTGCCCAGGGCGGAAATGGCCAGAACTGGAACGATATGGCAAAGACAGACACTCCTTTTGCACAGGGTACAGATATTAATACCGCATATCATAAGATTTATGACCTGTTCTCTTCTGGTGTATTTGGCAAGGATCCCCTTGGACTTGGAAATGATCAGGCAACAGCGCTGTTTGCACAGAAGCAGGCAGGTATGATGGTATCCGGTGCATGGAGTTTGACAGCTATTTCTGAAGGCGCAGAAAGTACAGATAATCTTGGAACATTTTACCTTCCTGTCCGTGATTCAGAAAGTGATCCATTTAATTGTGTAGTACAGGGAGATGGCTTTATCGGAGTAACTACCCACAGTAAGAATCCGGAGCTGGCAAAAGCATTTGTAGACTGGTTTATGAGCGAAGACTGGTATGGTGGGTATATCCAGTATTGCGCAGATGATTCCACGATGACAAACAGTCCCAAGGAAAAGACTCCTATTCTTGCAGAAGCAGATGCTGCCCAGCCGGATGTCGTAAACGTTATGTATGATGGTGGTGGTGATGACTTCCAGGCAATCCAGAATGAAGTAACGTTTGATTATAAGAAACTTGGTGCTGAAATGTTTACAGATGGGTTCGATCTGGACAAGAGACTGGAAGAGCTTGATCAGTCATGGACAGAAGCCCGAAAAACATTAAATATTAATTAGTAGCTGGCAGAGCTGCCGAGGATGCATCAGGTATCTGAGGCAGCTCTTATTATGTAAAGGAGACAGGTAATCGGATGAACAGTTTGGTTAAGAAACAGAGAAAATTTATAGTGTTTGCAATGCTGATCCCGACAATTCTGCTGATAGGATTTGTGCTGGTGCCGGCAGTTGATTTATTTCGCATGAGCTTTACAGATTGGGATGGATGGTCACCCACAAGAAATTTCATAGGGATCAAGAACTATCTCAATATGTTTAAAAACAAAGATTTGTGGCTTTCACTCAGGAATAATGCAGTCTACTTCTTTGCACATCTGATCATGATTCCGGTTGAGCTTGCCTTTGCAATTATGCTGAATACAAAGTTCAGAGGATATAAGTTCTATCGTTTTATGGTATTTATGCCCTTTATCATAAACGGAGTAGCAATATCTTATGCATTTTCCTATTTCTTCTCACCCATCAATGGTGCATTTGATGAAATACTGACAGTGCTTGGTCTGGAAGGATGGATCAGGAACTGGCTCTCAGATACTAAAATTGTTAATTTTGTCCTTGCATTTGTTTCCTTGTGGAGATATTCGGGTTACCATGTAACATTGTTTACGGCTGCCCTGCAGTCTGTTCCGCAGGATATGCAGGAGGCTGCACGTATGGATGGAGCAAACTCCTGGCAGATGTTCCGGTATATCCAGGTACCATCCATCGCGCTGATGGTTGATTTTGTATTGTTTGATAATATACGTGGAGCACTTCAGGCATTTGACGTTCCCTTTGTTATGACCCAGGGAGGTCCTGGATATGCATCTTCCACATTTACTTTGTTTACGATCAATACAGCTTTTAAATTTTCAAACTTCGGACTTGCAGCAACGATGGCAGTAGCACTGGTATTTATCATTATTATTGTGCATGTGATACAGAATAAACTGATCCATGGTTTGATATTAAAAGAGGAGAAATAAGGCTTATGAAAAAGGTTTTGACTCAGATTATAAAACAGATTATCTGCGTAGGAATGATTATGATAGTATTGGCTCCGATTGTCCTGACACTGTTTGCGGCATTGAAAACCAAGGGACAGATGGTAACGACCTCACCTCTGCTTTTACCGTCATTAAGTGAGATTACTTTTGACAATTTTAAAAAGGTTCTTGGGGATAAGTATCTTCTGATAGGATTGAAAAATACGGGTATTATTCTGGTAGTCAGTCTTATCTTCAATGTATTGTTCGGAACGATCACTGCCTATATTATAGAGCGTTTTGAATTTCGGTTAAAAAAGGTAATTGTGGCATTGTATTTTGTAGGTATGCTCGTTCCTACATTTGTAACAGAGATTGCCAGATATCGTATTGTGAATAGTCTTGGACTGTATAATACGCTTGGGGCTCCGATTATTATTTACATTGCAGCCGATCTGATGCAGCTTTATATATACAGACAGTTCGTATCAGCATTGTCACCATCATTGGATGAGAGTGCCTTGATAGACGGGTGTAGTTATTTCAGGGTTTTTGCACAGATTATATTCCCTCTTCTGGCACCGGCTACAGCAACAGTTATCATTATTAAATCTATTTCCATTATTAATGATATGTATATTCCCTACCTGTATATGCCGGCAAACAGATTGCGTACACTCACTACATTCCTGATGAATTATGCCAACGCACAGCAGGGCTCATGGCAGACACTGGCAGCAGGGATTATAGTTATAATGCTTCCTACGATCCTGATTTATATTGTATTCCAGAAATATATTTTGTCAGGTATTGCAGCAGGAGCGGTAAAGGGGTGATGGAATTGCCAGGGTAGATGTGATCGGAATTTCATGCTATTCATCAAAGGATTTGGAAAACTGGCATTATGAAGGGCTGGCATTACCGGTTGGGAATGAGCCGGATAGTCTCCTGCGACCGGAATGTGTCTGTGAAAGACCCAAGGTTCTTTATAATAAAAAGAGCGGGAAATTTGTTATGTGGATGCATCTGGATGATGCACACAGTACTGTGCCGCCAAAACAGGAGTAGCCATAGCAGATATGCCGACAGGTCCCTTCAGAATGGTTCGTGAAATGCAGCCGAACCGCTAGGACAGCCGTGATATGACCTTATTCCAGGAAGGGGACAGAGCGTGGCTGATCCACAGTTCCAATTGGAATAAGACACTGGATATTTCAGAACTGACAGAGGATTTTACGGACGTAAATGGGATTTATACATCAGTACTGATTGAACAGGAGCGGGAGGCGCCTGCACTTATAAAGCATGGGGATCTCTATTATATGGTATCCTCAGGCTGTACGGGATGGGATCCCAACAGCGCATTGTATGCAACAGCCGGATATGTGATGGGACACTGGAAACTGATAGATAATCCCTGCGAAGGGAAAGTATACAGACGGACGTTTGGCGGTCAGAACTCATGGATATTTGAAGTAAACGGACAGGCATATCTGATGCTTGACCATTGGTGCCCGGAAGCACTGAAAGAATCAGGATACAGTATTTTACCTGTTACATTTGAAAAGGATCAAATGCAAATCAGCTGGATGGATGCTTTTGAGCCGGCAGGGAACTAATACTTGAGGGGGCAAAATGAAGATTTATAATAGAAAAGAAAATGACATGGCACCGTTAGGACAGCCGGATCCGTATATTCTGAAAGGAAATGACGGAAGATATTATCTTTATGCAACAGGTGGTCAGTTATACAGCAGTGATCATTTGCTGGAGGGTTGGCAATATGATGGGATCTGTCTTGATATGCCAGGACAGAAGGTGTGCTGGGCACCCAGCGTACTTGAAATAGATGGAAAATATTATATGTATTATTCCAGCATGGATGAGTCATGTGAGGATGAGCATGGACAGCAGATCAGAGTTGCTGTTTCTGACAGGCCGCAGGGACCTTTTGCTTACAAAAAGACAATACTCCCGGCATTTTCCATTGATCCGCATGCAGTAATTACCCCTTCCGGTCTTTATCTGTTTTATTGTAATAATGACTATGAGGCTGAACGGGCAGGAACCAGGATTTTCTGCGATAAAATGACAGATCCATATACGGCAGAGGAAAAACCAAAGTGTGTGGTGTGGCCTACGATAGATGAAGAAATTTATATGAAAGACCGCTTCAGAAAAGGACAGCACTGGCATACGATAGAGGGTGCATTCTATTTTTACCTTCAGGGAATCCATTATCTGATGTATTCCGGGGCATGCTATCAGAATCCAACGTATTTTATCGGGTACAGTATTGCCTATGGAGATGAAAAGGCAGACTTACGGGAGCTGGAATGGAAAAAGTATCCGGATGCTGGTGTGTATGCACCATTGCTTACAAAAAATGAGGAAATGGAAGGTACGGGACATAACAGCCTGATTTTTGAGGATGGAAAATGCTTTATTGTCTACCACGGCAGGGATTATGGAGACCTTGACAAAAAAGAGGATACACGATCAGCACGTATAGATGAACTCCACATAGACGGAGAAAAACTTTCTATTGTCGGGATCAGATCAGTCCAAAACTTTTGATGAGATACAGAAACAGTGTCAGGGTCACGGAGCTGAAGAAGGTTGTGGTGACCACCACACTGGAGGTCAGGACTCCCTCATGTCCCATATTTTTGGACATGATATAGCAGCTTACGGTAGTGGGGGAGCCGAGCATCACGAGGATACCCACAAGCTTCTCACTGGTGAAGCCCATATAGGCGGCGATCGGAAGAAAGATGATCGGCCAGAGTAATAATTTCATAGCAGAACAGATCAGCGTTGGCTTAATTTCAGCCAGCGCTTTTTTGCCCTCAAAGCCGGCACCAAGGCCGATCAGGGCAAGCGGTGTTGCCAGAACAGCGATATTATTTACGGTCTTTTCTGCGATCACTGGCATGGAGATGGGAAGCAGGGAAAAGATCATGCCGGCGGCAATGCCGAGGATAATGGGATTTGTCAGGATGCCCTTCAGTGACTTCTTCAGGGCGGCAGGGGATAAGCCGCCATTTCCTTCTGCAGTCAGGGAAAGAATGATAACGGCAGCTACATTATAAAGAGGCACCGTGCCGATGATCATAAGTGGAGCCATTTTGGCATCTCCATAGATATTCTGGATAAAGGCGATTCCAAGGACAGCGGCACTGCTCCGGTAGGAAGCCTGTACAAATTCTCCAACCAAGTCCTTTCTATGGGACAGGCAAGCTGTTATAATCCAGGTAAAGGCAATACAGAATAAGGTGGCGAAGAAGCAGAACAGGACATAACGGGTATCCCAGACCTCAGAGAAATCCGAGGAAGCGATATCGCGGAAGAGCAGGAAGGGAAGCGTTACCTTGAAGTTGAAGGAGTTTAAGGTCTTTACGAAGGAGACATCCAGAAAGTGGATCTGCTGTAGGATGTAGCCGAAGACCATAAGCAGAAAAATTGGGATAGTTGCATTCAGACTGAAGATCAGATTTTCCATAAGCACTCCTTTATATTGCTTCTTTGCGCAGCTGTATTGTCGAAGCTGAAACGATTGTAAGGCGGTTTGGCTGTTTTGTCAATTGGAGGAAAGGATGTGGACAACATGGTGACAATAAATGGAATGCTGTGGATAGCGGGTGCCGGAGCCGGGATCATATTGCTGATCGTGCTTCTGGTGTTTTTTGTGAAAAGAAAGAAAAAGTCCCCGGATGTCTTTGAGGACATGGAGGGACATGAATTTGAATATTTCTGCGCAGACCTTCTGGCTGACAGGGGCTTTACCGAGGTTGAGGTGACGAAGGGGAGCGGAGATTATGGCATTGATATTCTGGCGCAGAAGGATGGGGTGACCTATGCGATCCAGTGCAAGCGTTATACGGCACCGGTAGGGGTCAAAGCCATCCAGGAGGCCTATGCGGGAAGAGATTATTATGACCGGATGGTCGGGGCAGTCATGACCAATCAGTACTTCACGACACCGGCGGTAGAGGCGGCGAAGAAGCTGAAGATCCTGCTGTGGGATGGCGGTTATATCGAAGGTATGCTGGAGGAAAACTGAGTCCGGCAGCCTGCACCGTGCAGCTGCAGCCATATGCAGCGTGGTGACTTTCCACAAAAGTCAGGAGGCAGCATACAGGGGCAGCATCTCCCTCAGTGACTGGAAGTCTGCAGGCCCCTTTTCCAACAGGAACTGGTGGAACCGGTACAGGGAGAAGTCCTTTTCCCACAGCATCATGGCTTCTTCCTTCAGCTTCAGGATTTCCAGATAGCCCACATAGTATTTGGGATAGCTGCAGGGCTCCTCTGTCAGATAAGCATAAACGGAATCTACAGAAGAAGGATCAGTAATGCCGATGGTCTTAAGGATCCCGGCAACCTGCTCTTTCGAAGCGCCATCGTAATGGATAGCGATATCAAGAAGCGAGTAGAGTCCGAGGTGGAGATTACGGTTTAACCGGCAGGCCTCGTAGTAAGCGGCAGCATGGGGATTGTGCACGGCCATTTCCCGGGCATAATCATAGGACAGGTTTTCGGCATAGTAGGCCCAGCCTTCGGTGTAGCCACCGTAGTGGAGAAGATAACGGAGGGCCGGCGTTTCCATCTGACCGAGATACTGTCTGCTGTAAATGGTCTGATAGAGATGTCCCGGATATCCTTCGTGGGCCAGGGTGGTGTAGAGGGACAGGTTATCATGGAAATTGCTTCTGTTCACACAGATCGTCTGGGTACTCCAGTCATCGATTGGGGAGATCAGGTAGTAGGCCGGACTGGTGTATTCTTCCATGGAGGAAGGAACCGTTTTCAGTACGACAGATACCGGAGAGAGCGGATCGGAAGCACAGGGGACGGGGAAATCCTTCTGGATCCGTTCATGGAGCTGTTTTAAGGCACCGGAAGCGGAGGACAGGGAAAGATCCAGGGAAGCGGTCAGCTCGCTGTCTCCTATTTCCGGGTACTTCGTAAGAAGGGAAAGCAGGGCATTATAATTATTTTCATAGTCCTCATAGAGAAGAAGCTTTGTTTCAGAGATGGGCCGGTCACTGCCTGTGGTGGCAGAAAGAAGATACGCATAGTAATCTTTTCCTTCAGGAAGGTCTGACAGTCCGGCTGGTGTATGCCCATATTTCCGGAGAGAGGTAAAGGTATCTGCTATCCGCTCATAGGCGGGGGCAAGGACGGACTGGAGCAGACTGTCATTTCTGGCGCAGAACACCTTCCCTTCTTCCTCACTGATACTGCCGTCTTTTACGAGAAGGTCAACCTTTTCCTCGAATGTTTTCTGCAGAAAATGAGAGCCGTCAAGTGCATTCTCAGGAAGAATGGCACAGCACTGTGAAATGACTTTGTCTGCAGATTCATGGGCCATGAACAGACCGGCCTCTGCCTTTTCCTTTTCATAAAGGAGAAGGCCGTCAAGGTAATCACCGGACTGCTCCAGCAGAGAAAGATAATCTTCCACATCCTTCTTATTGCGGAAAGCATAGTCGGCAAGGAGGGAAGGCAGGCTGTTCTGGATCCCGCTGCCGGGAGAAAAAGGCTCCGGATAATAAGGAAATGAGCAGGCTTTAAGCTGGGACTGCAGATAGCGCTCTGTCAGCAGACAGGTATAGGCATCTTCCTCTGAGAGATGATCTGTGGAGATCCTGGAAAGCACAGAAAGGGCATTCTTCAGGGAAGCAGTCTCCTTTTCACGGTATTCTTCTGCGCCGGTATAGACAGGAAGGACGGGATCCACGCTAAGGCCATAGGCGGAAGGATCAGCGATCATGTAATGGAGCGTAAGGGTATTGCCGGACAGCTCCGTATGAAACAGCTTTGCTGAATACAGACGGAAAAGAAGGGAATCACTGCGGAAAACAAAAAAGGTACCGGCAAGGAGTACGATCAGGAGGAGTACTACGGGAATAAGATATTTTTTTGAATGGAAGAAATGATGTTTCAAGGAAAACTCCCTAAAGAGAACTTCTATCCATTATATGCAGTCCTATTAGGGAAAAATGCTGGAAAAATGCCCTGTTAATGGGAAAATCAGAGCAACAATTAACGTAGACGGAAGAATGGCAATATGGTAGAATTAAAAAAGTTAAAAAAATGTTTTTTCGGGTAAACGGAGGTAAGCATGAATAATCTGGAGCTAAAGAAAATGGCCAATGAAGTGCGTAAGGGCATCGTAACTGCTGTCCACAGCGCAAAGGCAGGTCATCCCGGTGGATCCCTGTCTGCAGCAGATATTTTCACATATCTGTATTTTGAAGAAATGAATATTGATCCTGCTGATCCTAAGAAGGCAGACAGAGACCGGTTCGTACTGTCCAAGGGACATACAGCACCCGGACTTTACTCTGCACTGGCACACAGAGGATATTTCCCGGTTGAGGATCTTAAGACTTTAAGAAAACTGGGTTCCTATCTGCAGGGACATCCCTGCATGCAGCATATTCCCGGTGTGGATATGTCAAGCGGATCTCTTGGACAGGGTATTTCTGCAGCAGTAGGCATGGCGCTTGGTGCCAAGCTGGATCAGAGTGATGTAAGAGTATATACACTTCTTGGAGATGGAGAGATCCAGGAAGGACAGGTATGGGAGGCATCCATGTTTGCCGGATTCCGTAAGCTGGACAACCTGGTAGTGATCGTGGACAATAACGGACTGCAGATCGACGGAGCAGTGGATCAGGTATGTTCTCCTTACCCGATCGATGAGAAGTTCAAGGCTTTCAACTTCCACGTGATCAATGTGGATGCCCATGATTTTGATGCACTTCGGGCAGCTTTCAGGGAAGCAAGAGAAACCAAGGGCATGCCTACAGCGATCATTGCCCACAGTATCAAGGGCAAAGGTGTTTCCTTCATGGAAGGACAGGCAGGCTGGCATGGTAAGGCACCTAACGATGAAGAGTACGCTATCGCAATGGCGGATCTTGAGAAGATCAGCGAAGAGCTGAAGAAGGAGGAAGCATAATGGCAGAGGTAAAGAAGATCGCAACCAGAGAGAGCTACGGTAATGCACTGGTAGAGCTGGGAGCAGAATATCCGGAACTCGTTGTGCTTGACGCAGATCTTGCAGCAGCGACTAAGACAGGTGTATTTAAGAAAGCATATCCGGACAGACATATTGACTGTGGTATTGCAGAATGTAATATGATGGGAATTGCAGCGGGACTGGCTACCATGGGTAAGATTCCCTTCGCCAGCAGCTTTGCCATGTTCGCAGCAGGCAGAGCCTTTGAGCAGGTAAGAAACTCCATCGGCTATCCCCATCTGAATGTAAAGATCGGTGCAACCCATGCAGGAATCACCGTAGGAGAAGACGGTGCAACCCATCAGTGTAATGAAGATATCGCCCTGATGAGAACCATTCCCGGTATGGTAGTTATGTGTCCGGCAGATGATATCGAAGCCAGGGCAGCAGTAAGGGCAGCCGTTGAGCATGAAGGTCCTGTTTATCTCCGTTTCGGACGTGCAGCATGTCCTGTGATCAATGACAGGCCTGATTATAAATTCGAGATCGGCAAGGGAACTGTAGTCAGGGAAGGAAGTGACCTGACCATTGTTGCCACCGGTATCTGTGTAGGAAATGCACTGGAAGCAGCAGAAATGCTGGCAGCTGATGGTATCAGTGCAGAAGTGATCAATATCTGCACGATCAAGCCTCTTGATGAAGAGCTGATCATCAGGTCTGCAAAGAAGACAGGCAAGGTTGTTACAGCAGAAGAGCATTCTGTGATCGGCGGACTTGGCAGTGCTGTCTGTGATGCACTCTGCAAGAGCTATCCGGTACCGGTAATGAAGATCGGCATGCAGGATTGCTTCGGTGAGTCCGGATCCGCTTCTGCACTGCTTGAGAAGTATAAGCTGGATGGCAAGGGTATTTATGAGCAGATCAGTGATTTTCTGAAATAAAGGGATAAAGAATCTGGAGATAGAATAATTATGTACATTTTGGCACCATCCCTGCTTGCAGCGGATTTTACAATACTGGGAGAACAGATCAGGGAGATACAGGAAGCAGGCGTAGATCATCTGCATATTGACGTTATGGACGGCGTGTTCGTGCCGAGTATTTCCTTCGGAATGCCGCTGATCGCATCGATCAGGAGCGCAACCACCCAGTTCTTTGATGTACATCTGATGATTACAGATCCCATTCGTTATATTAAAGACTTTGCGGAATGTGGTGCGGATGGCATCACATTCCATTTAGAGGCGGTAGACCATGTGAATGAGGTCATTGACAGGATCCATTCCTTTGGACTGAAGGCAGGACTTTCCATCAAGCCCTCTACACCGCTGGAAGAGGTATATCCTTATCTGCCGAAGCTGGATGTGGTCCTTGTGATGAGCGTGGAGCCGGGATTTGGCGGGCAGACCTTTATGGATGAGGCTTATGGACGTATTGCAGAGCTTCGTAAATTCATCAACAGCCACTGCCTTCCGGTGAAGATCGAAGTGGACGGTGGCATCGGCAAGAAGAATGTACGGGAAGTCCTGAGAGCCGGAGCCGATATCTGTGTAGCAGGATCGGCAGTGTTCAAGAAAAGAAGTATCAGCGAGAATATTGCACATTTCATGGAAGCATTTCATGAGTGTGAGGAAGAGGCCGGAAAGCCGGTTACAGAATAAGGCCTTCTATAAGGCCTGGAACCGAGGAAATATGGAAAAACTGGGAAGAAATGATATGTGCTGGTGTGGCAGCGGCAAGAAGTACAAGAACTGTCACATGGCACTCGATGAGAAGATTCATCATTACGCATTACAGGGACATATCGTTCCCACACACGATATCCTGAAGACACCGGAGCAGATCCAGGGGATCCGGGACAGCAGTGTGATCAATATCGCAGTACTGGATGAAGTGGCGAAGATGATAAAGCCGGGTGTCAGCACAGAAGAGATCGACAGACTGGTTTATGATGTGACAACAAAGATGGGCGGTATTCCCGCACCTCTGAATTACGAAGGATTTCCAAAGAGCGTCTGCACATCCATTGATGAAGTGGTATGTCATGGAATCCCTTCCCCTGACAGGATCCTGAAAGAGGGAGAAATCGTCAACGTAGACGTTTCTACTATATATAAAGGCTATTTCTCTGATTCCTCCAGAATGTTCTGTATCGGAGAGGTCAGCGAAGAAAAGAAGAAGCTGGTACAGGTAACAAAGGAATGCGTGGAGCTGGGCCTTGAACAGGTAAAGCCCTGGAACTTCCTTGGAGATATGGCACAGGTCATCAATGACCATGCGAAGGCAAATGGCTACAGCGTGGTGGTAGATATTGGCGGACACGGTGTCGGACTTGAATTCCATGAGGAGCCTTTTGTCAGCTATGTCACCAGAAAGGGTACAGAGATGCTGATGGTTCCCGGTATGGTATTTACCATTGAACCCATGGTCAATATGGGAACCTGTGAGGTATATGTAGATGATGAAGATGGCTGGACTGTCTATACAGAAGACGGCAAGCCGTCAGCCCAGTGGGAGATCACAGTTGCTGTTACGGAAACTGGGCATGAAGTACTAACCTATTAATTGAAATCCGCTTGCCAACCCCTGTGAAAACGTGATACTATAAAGATAGTAACGGACTGCGCAACTGGCGGA
>CACXDC010000057.1 GCA_902766365.1 uncultured Lachnospiraceae bacterium
CATCCTTGGTTGCCTGACGCTGTGCGTCGTTGAAGTAAGCAGGAACAGTGATGACTGCCTCTGTTACCTTCTCACCAAGGTAGCTCTCAGCATCTGCTTTCAGCTTCTGCAGGATCATAGCTGAAATCTGCTGAGGAGAATACTTCTTACCGTTAATGGTACGGCCTCTGTCTGTACCCATATCTCTCTTAATAGAAGAAATGGTGTTTTCTGCATTGGTAACTGCCTGACGCTTTGCAGGCTCACCGATCAGTCTTTCTCCTGTCTTTGTGAATGCTACAACAGAGGGTGTTGTTCTTGCGCCTTCTGCGTTGGCGATAACGGTGGGCTTACCACCTTCCATAACTGCTACGCAGCTGTTTGTTGTACCTAAGTCAATACCAATGATCTTACTCATAATTCTCTCCTCCTGAAAGTTTAATTTCTTTTATTGTTCTGTTACATTGTAAAAATAACTGTGATTCCTTTTAAGCAACTACCGCTACCATACTGTGCCTTACTACGGTATCTCTGTAAGTATAGCCCTTTAAAAGCTCCTGAGCGACCACACCAGATTCATACTCATCACTTTCTACCTGCATCACTGCATTATGAAGTGCCGGGTCAAATTCCTCTCCCACTGCCGGTATGACCTTTACCTCCATCTTGTCAAGCTCTGTCATAAGCTGTCTGTAGATCATCTCCATGCCTTCTGCAAAGGGAGTACCCTTTTCCTCTTCCGGGATCGTGGCCAAACCTCTTTCAAAATTGTCTACCACAGGAAGGATCTTTTCGATCACACTCTTCGCACCGGTTTCAAACATTGCTGTCTTTTCCTTGTCGGTACGCTTACGGAAGTTGTCAAATTCAGCCATCTGGCGTTTGACCTTGTCTTCCAGCTCTTCGATCTTCTCCTTCATGGCATCCTGTTTCTTGTCTGCCTTCTGTTTCTTCTTGAAAGCCTTCTTGTCTTCCTTAGCTTCCTCTTCCTGCGCTTCTTCTGTCTCTTCAGAAGTTTCTTCCACTTCTGTTTCCTCTGCAGGTGTCTCCGGTTCTTCTTCCGGTGTTTCTATTTCAATTTCTTTCTTAATATCCTTTTCATCTGCCATCTGCTTCATTCCTCTCCTTGCTACGTCTTTTTATTGTAAAGCTCATCAAGCTGATGCGTAATGGTCTTTAAAGTTCCAATCACCTTATCGTAGTCCATACGCTTCGGTCCGATAATTCCTATCGTACCTCTCATGCCTTCTCCCAGTTCATAGGTGGCAGTTACCACACTGCAGTCCTGCATGGACTGGATCTGAGTCTCGTTTCCGATGTAAACCTGAATGCCTGTTTCATTATTATCAGAAAGGCTGTCCTGTACAAGCTCTGTCAGCTTATCCTTCTCCTCAAAGGTATTGATCAGCTCACTTGCCTTCTGCTGGTCTGCCAGTTCAGGATACCTGAAAATATTGTTGGCTCCGCTTGTATAGATCTCAAGGTCTTCCTCCTCTTTGATCCCTTCTGCAAGAGCATCTACCACGTCTCCGACGATGGTACTGTGTATGCCTGCCTGCTGCTTCATCCGTGTGATCATCGGAAGGTTGATCTCCTCCGGTGCCAGACCGCTCAAATGTGTGTTCAGCAGAATGTTCAGCTTCAGAAGTGTTTCATCATCCAGTTCTTCTGCAACCGGAAGGATATTGTTCTTGATGATGTTCCCTTCCATAACGATCACGGCAAGCAGCTGGTTCTTATCCACTCTGGAAAGCTGCAGGAATTTGATCTTGTTCTTATGGACAGCCGGTGCCGAGATCATGGAAGCGTAGTTGGTATTTACTGCCAGAAGCTTTGCAACCTGCTTCAGCAGATTATCCATCTTATCTTCCTTCTCCAGGATAACCTCTTTCAGTTCTTCCAGCTCCTTATCCTTTTTCTCCATCATGGTATCCACATATAAACGGTATCCCTTGTCTGAAGGAATTCGTCCTGCGGAAGTATGGGGCTGTAAAATGTATCCCATCTCTTCCAGATCAGCCATCTCATTCCGTATCGTTGCTGAACTTAAATTCAGATCTGTATATTTGGAAATGGTCCTGCTCCCTACCGGTTCTCCGGTTTCCAGGTAATTGCGGATAATGGCCTGCATGATCTTGATCTTTCTGTCATCCAGCTGCATATCCGTCATCCCCTTTCCAATTCTTTCTTTTTGGATTGTTAGCACTCAACTTACTAGAGTGCTAACATCTACATAACATAAACTATCACTTACTATGGGTATTGTCAACAGATATAAAGAAAATATTTATTAAAAAATTCTAAAAATTATAAAGAAAAAATCCTGCAGGAAAATCCTGCAGGATCTTTATATTTCTCGCTTCTGATCCATTCTTTTCAGTCAGGCACCAGGTCTTCTTTATCAGCAGACATCTTATCCTTAAATAAAGAAGCTTCCTGTAATGCTGCCGTTTACAACGAAGTATGTAGTATTCTCTTCAGGCTTTACATAAAGCTCTACACTCTTGATATCTTCTTCTCTTCCGTTCATGTCATATTTCCATACATCCTTAAAGATCTTCACCAGATCATCCGGTGTATAGGACTTGCCACTGAACTGGAAGTTTACGGTTTCCTCTACCTTGGCTGCCTTCTTAACAGGCGCTTTCTTCTCTTCCTTGGCTGCAGGTGCTGCCTTCTTGGGTTCAGCTTTCTTAGCAGGTGCCTTCTTGACAGGTGCTTTCTTTTCTGCTTTGGCTGCGGGTGCTGCCTTCTTAGGTTCAGCCTTCTTTACTTCAGCCTCCTTAACAGGTGCTGCTGCCTTGACCTCCGGCTTCTTTTCTTCTGCAGGCTTAACTGCAGGTGCTGTCTTTGCGACTACCTTTGCTGTTGCTTTCTTTACTTCTTCCATAATAATGACTCCTTTCACACAAGAGCAGATCTCTCATGTCAATCAGCCGGTGAAAGCAGATACGCAACATACGTAAGGCTTATCACCTGCATGAATTAGTATCTATATCATGATGAAAGTGTACTCCATAATTGGAATCCTGTCAACTTTCAGGCAAATAAACCAAAGTACAGCAGTACCAGGATGCCTAAAACTATCCGGTACCAGCCGAAAACCTTAAAGTCATGCTTCTTGATATATCCCATCAGGAACCGCAGTACAAACAGGGAAACAATGAAGGATACCACCGTACCGGTGAGCAGACATGCCATTTCCATACCACTGAAATCAAAGCCAAACTTCACTACCTTCAGGAGGCTTGCACCGAACATAACCGGGATTGCCAGGAAAAAGGTAAACTCTGCGGCTACTGTTCTGGAAATACCGATCATGATAGCGCCAAGGATAGTGGCTCCGGATCTTGAAGTTCCCGGAAGGGCTGCTGCCACAAGCTGGCACATTCCAATGATCAGCGCATCCCGGTAAGTCAGGTCCGAAAGCCTGGTCGTCACCGGTGTCCGGTTCTTATTCCAGTTTTCGATCACGATAAACAGAATACCTACCAGTAACAGCATCACAGCTACTACGATCACCTGGACAGTTACACCACTTTCTCCGATCTCCTTCTCGAAAGCTGCACTGACCATGTCATCAAAAAGCAGTCCATAGATGATCGCCGGGATACAGGCCACTACGATCTTGACCCACATCCAGAAAGCATCCATGCTCAGTGCCACATTTCCCACTGCCGGATCCTTTGCGCTCTTTACGATCCCACCCTTTCTGGAACGAAGATTTTTCTTACTGTAAAAAGGCCAGATCTTATTCCAGAACAGGACTACAACAGCCAGGATCGCCCCAAGCTGGATGACTACATCAAACATCTGGAAAAAACCTTCACTGGTCTCTTTGAACGGGATCAGCCTTTCCACCAGGATCAGATGCCCGGTACTGCTGATCGGCAGCCATTCTGTGATACCTTCCACGATTCCGTAGACGATTGCCTTTATGATCTCTAACATTTTGTTGCTCCCTTCAGATATGTCATCAGTCTGTCATAATTCTTTTCTGCATCTGCATAACCGGTCTCATACAGCTTCTGCAGTTTTGCTCTGTCTTTTTCTATCCTTCCCACACCGCTTGGAAGCTGTGGTCTTAAAATAAAGGCCCTGCCTTCCTTTTCCTGTTCCTCCAGATAATCCAGAGTGGCATTATAGGTAAGATATCTGTTTTTCATCAATTCATAAAGCTTTGGATATTTCCGGTATTTCAGTTTGACCAGCCCTGCCACTTTGGTCGGCTTTCTGCGATAGCCGACTTCCTTTGTCAGGATCACCACATTCTTCTGATTGCCGTCCTCAATGGATCTCCGGATCGGGATAGCATCGGAAATTCCGCCATCCAGATATTTCCCGCCATTCCAGCTGATGATATTGGCTACAAGAGGCAAAGATGCCGATGCCCGGACTGCCTCAATGTCCCGTTTCATATCTTTAATAGGAATATATTCAGGAAGTCCCGTTTCTATGTTTGTGACCACACTGTAAAAAGTACCCGGATACTTGTTGAACGTATCATAGTCATACAGGTTCAGTTCATCCGGGATCCTGTGATAGCACATCTCTGCCCCGAACAGATCCCCTGTTTTCAGCAGACTGTATACACTGCAGTAATTTTTATCATCCAGATAATCCACATTCACATGATAAGCTCTGCCCCGCTGCTTTGACAGGAAACTGCACAGGGAACAGGCTCCTGCCGACACACCGTAGCAGGAAGAAAATTCCAGTCCTTTATCCAGGAAAAAGTCCAGTACGCCGGAAGAATACACTCCCTTCATACCGCCGCCTTCCAAAACAAGTCCTGCCTGGTACATACACTCACTCCTTTTTCTGCTGCCTGTGGCAGTCTTTAAAGCTGTCCGCTCCTAATAATTCTCCTTCACAAATCTGCGGAGGGCTTCCAGGGATCTCTCCACCTTCTCCGTATCAATACAGTAAGCCATACGGAAATATCCCTTAACACCAAAGCTGTCAGAAGGTACCAGGATCAGATCATACTGCAGTGCCTTCTTGCAGAACGCCACAGCATCCTCTTCCAGTGCCTTCGGGAAAATGTAGAAGGTTCCTCCCGGTCTGACACAGGAAAAGCCAAGATCTGTCAGTTCCCGATACAGCAGGTTCATATTGGTTTCATATACCTTCATATCTGCTGTTTCATCTATAACCTTTGCTACGGCAAGCTGGATACTGGAGGCCGGACAGTTATGTCCGATTCCTCTTGAGATCTGTCCCATCATCGGTACCAGAAGCTCTGCATCTCTGCATGCCGGATTCACTGCCACATAACCGATACGTTCACCGGGAAGGGACAGGGATTTGGAATAGGAATAGCAGGACAGGGTATTTGCATAAAACTTTGAAACATAAGGAAGCTCTGCTCCGTCAAAAACGATCTCCCTGTAAGGTTCATCAGAGATAATAAAGATCTCATGTCCGTATTCCTGCTGTTTTTCTGTCAGAAGCTCTGCCAGCTTTTCCAGTGTTTCTGCGCTGTAAACCGCTCCGGACGGATTGTTCGGTGTATTGATGAGCACTGCTGCCGTATTTTCATTCAGCATTTCAGCAAGTTTTTCGAAGTTGATCTGGAAGCTCTCCGTATCAGCGGGAACTACCTTTAAAACAGCTCCTGTCAGATTGACATAGGGGCCATATTCCGGGAAATAGGGGGCAAAGGTCAGTACCTCATCCCCCGGCTTTGTGACACAGCGCAGGGCATGTGCCAGCGCACCTGCCGCACCGGATGTCGGGAAAATATGCTCAGGTGTATAGTCCATGCCAAATCTCCGGTTCAGGGAAGCGGCCACGCTCTCCTTGAATACAGGAAGTCCGAGACTTGGACTGTAGCCGTGCAGTTCCATGGAAGTCTTCGTCTTAAGGAGTTCTTCCATCTCCCTTGTATAATCATCCGGCACCGGTACAGAAGGATTTCCCAGGCTGTAGTCGAATACATTTTCATATCCGATCTCTTTTCCTCTGGCTGTGGCAAATTCGGAAAATTCCCTGATTACGGATTTTCCTCCAAGCATGTTTTTGTACTGTTCATTGATCATAGTCTTTCCTGCCTTTTCTGCCCGGTCTCTTCTGATACCGGTGCCGTTTTTTGATTCTTATTTCTTTATTTTACAGAAGATGCGATCAGCGTCATATCTCCCTGCAGATCCACTTTGCCGAACCCGGAAGGAAGGATAAAATGATCTCCCTTTCTGATCATCTGTCCATTCACAAGACCTTCTCCTTCGATCACGCTCATGATCAGGAAAGGATGATCCTGTTCAAAGGAAACCGGCTCTGTTACGGTTAATTTGTATACCTTGTAGTAATCGCATGCGATCAGCTCGTTCATGGTGTTTGCCGGCAGATCTGCTGCATGGCTTACACTGTCCTCTGCAGAAG
Organism: uncultured Lachnospiraceae bacterium; assembly: GCA_902766365.1. Lineage (GTDB taxonomy): Bacteria > Bacillota > Clostridia > Lachnospirales > Lachnospiraceae > Suilimivivens. The sequence continues at coordinate 6,364 of CACXDC010000057.1, forward strand.
GTGCAGGTACCGTGATCACATCAATACTCTGCTGTACATGAAGTTCACGGGGCTTTCCATTGGAAAGTCTGTCATAGTCATACACACGGTAGGTAATATCACTGTTCTGCTGGGTCTCCAGGATCATCAGGCCGCCCTTGATCGCATGAACGGTTCCGGGATTGATCTGGATGAAATCTCCCTTCTTCACCGGCACTTCGCGGATCAGCTCTGACCATCTCTTCTGATCGATCATTTCCTTCAGTTCTTCCCTGCTGCCTGCATTGTGCCCTACTACCAGTGTTGCATCCTCAGGGCAGTCCAGAATGTACCAGCACTCTGTCTTTCCAAGGGATCCGTTCTCATGTACCCTTGCATAGGCATCATCAGGATGTACCTGGATACTTAAATCTGCCTTGGCATCAATGATCTTGATCAGCAGAGGGAAACGGTCAAGAGGAAGGTTTCCAAACAGCTCCGGCTCCTCTTTGAACAGCTCGGAAAGCTTTCTGCCTGCATATTCCCCTTCTCTTACAGTACAGTCTCCGTTTGGATGTGCGCTGACTGCCCAGCACTCACCTGTCCTGTCACTGGGGATCTCATAGCCAAACTTCTCGGCAAGCTGATTGCCACCCCAGATCATTTCCTTAAATACAGGATTCAAAAATAAAATCGGTCTTGTCTTCTTGTTCACAGTTAACTCCCTTCCGTTGGATTCTATGATTTTCTGATACCAGAATGCAGAATCCTTCACAATCCTTTTCTGTGTCTTGAAATCTACATATACAATACCAAAGCGCTCGGTATATCCCTTGTCCCATTCAAAATTATCAAGGAAAGTCCACAGGAAATAGCCACGCACATCAGCACCATCATCATTTGCTCTCTGCAGTGCAGAAATATACAGATCCAGGAAATTCTGTCTGTTGGGATCGTGCACTCGGCCATCCAGTGACACATCATCATGACAGGACATGCCATTCTCTGTAATATAAAGAGGAAGCTTATAACGCTCATACAGGAACTTCACACCATAGTAGAAGCACTCCGGAGTCACCGGCCAGCCTGCTGCGGTCTTGGCAGCGCCTGCTTCCCTGTCCACATACTCCGGCTCTCCGTTCTCGCCCTGTCTCATCATATATCCGTTATAAATGTTTTGTCCCATAAAATCAAGGGGCTGGGAGATAAGTTTCATATCCTCGTCTGTAATTTCCGGCAGATATTCAGCGAATTTCTTAAGTCCCTCCTCAGGATATTTACCGAGGAATACCGGGTCATTGAACCATGCCACATTCCAGGTCCAGTTGTCCATGGGCTGGTGGAATCCAAACAGAGTCTTTCTTGCCGCCTCGATATCCTCCGGGGAATCGGTAGCCGGATATGCCATGCCGCAGGTCGGTGCATAGCCTACCTTGATCGGTCTGCAGGCATATTTCCGGAGATTGATGACTGCCTGTCCATGGGCGCGGAGTGCATTGTGAGCGATTTGGAATACATCCTTATAAGGAAGCTTTAATCCCGGTGCATGCACACCCGACAGATGCCCAAGTCCGACAAAGCATTCCGGCTCGTTTAAGGTAATGAAATACTCACAGATATCAGAGAAATTCTCTGCAACTACCTTTGCATATTCTCCAAACCACTGAATCACATCCTCATTCAGCCAGCCGCCCTTATCCTGCAGCGCCTGTGGAAATTCCCAGTGATACATGGTGATATACGGCTCGATCCCGTTTTCCTTCATGGTGAGGATCATGTCACGGTACATGGCAATGGCCTTTTCATTCACTTTTCCCGTTCCTTCTGGCAGGATCCTTGCCCAGCTCATGGAAAAGCGGTAAGCTTTGATCCCAAGCAGCTTCATCAGCTTATAATCTTCTTTGTATCTGTGCATATGATCACAGGCTGTATACGCATTCTTGCCATCCTGGATCCTTCCCTCTTCGGTAAAGGTATCCCAGATGTTCTTGCCGCAGCCATCTTCCGGATCTCTTCCCTCTACCTGATAGGCGCTGCTGGCAACGCCCCACACAAAATCATCACGAAACATACTCTTGTCTCCTTTTATTAATTTTCCTGTTACTTTTCCTGACTTTCTTCTTTTCTGAGGAAACGGATGCTCTCAAGGTCGAACCGGCTTCCCGGCAGGAAGATCAGGCTTACTTCGCCCCTGCCCTTAAGCTCTTCGATTTCAAAGGTTACCTCTCCGTATTCCTTCTGTCCCGCTGCTTCCAGGATCTGTACAGAGCTTCCTCCTTCTGAAGCAAATCGGATCTGCACCGGATTCATGGAAAGGTCTGTGCGGTAGCAGAGCACTGCTCTGTCTGCTCCCATCTCCCCAAAGTCCATATTTTCAAAGATCAGGGTTACATTGTTTCCGATCTCTTCTACCCGGCCATCTTTAATCTGATAAGCATCGCCATAGATCTTATTACACTCCGCAGCCTGCAGAAGCACATAGGCCTTCTCCCTCCTGCCAAAGCAGATATACCTAAGCTGGAAGCTGTCTGCTGTTGCAATATAAATAGGTGCATTTCCCCTGACCGTTTTTGCAAGTGGATAACTCTGATCCTTAAATACCATCCAGGTCGGTGGTTTATGATAATAGCAGTCAGTAAGAAGGATGCTTCCCTCTTCTTCCGGCCTGCCTTCCCAGATGGCAAAGGTAACTGCATCATTGGTATTGGCAAAAATGGAAAGATTGATGCTGTCCGCTCCCTCTTCTCCGAAGAAAAGCCCTGTAAAGCCGATCACGCAGCTTCGTTTTCCGTCAGGATCCCCATAAAAGTTGATCCCGTGTTCAATGCCCGTTCCGGCAGTTTCTGAGCAGTACTCACAAAGGCCTGCTGTTACATTCTCATATGGATCCATAAAGGCCCTGCCAAGTCCTTCTGCTTTCATGGAGAGCTGGGACTGTACGCTGACGGCGCTGCCTCCGTTTCTGGCATAGCACTTAAGCTGGAAGGCACCATCTCCCCTGGCCTTTACTCTCACACCGCCATCTTCCGGTGTCAGCTCAATGAAATTCACCGGGATTCCTGTGCTGCTGACAGCCACATATTCCAGTTCCTTCCAGGTAGCTGCATGTGGATACTTCTTTGCAGAAACAAAAGTTTCCGGCTGTTCCCTTGTCAGAAGCATCTGCTCCGCTGAAAGTTCGATCTTCCGGACAGGAATTTCCCTTTCGCCTGCCACAAGCTCTTTCTTCCCGCTTCCGGCTCCCAGCAGAGGATATGCCCTGTTTTCCTCCAGGCAGGATACGCCTTCCCTTACCGGTGTCTGCACAGCTTCTACTGTCAGAACCTTTTCCGGGAGTCCTTCTGAAGTGATCCGGATCGTTACCGTTCCAGGCTCCTTTTTACTTCCGATCACTGCAAGCAGCTTACCGGAAAAGAGTCTTCTGCTGATTCCCCTGCAGGCATCGAAGTCTGCGCTGTCTCCATTGTCAAGGGCAAGAAGCCGTCCTACTCCTGTTACTTCCACATTCATACGGTTCTTTGCATTTTCCACCGGATATCCATTTTCATCTTCCACGGAAATATCTACAAACAGCAGATCTTCCCCGTCTGCCAGCAGGTTTTCCTTCTCAGGTGCTGCAAGGATCTGTGCAGGATCTCCAAAGGAATGTCTTACCTGTCTTGCGATCTCTTCTCCCTTTTCATCATAGGCTACTGCCATGATCTCACCGGGTTCGTAGACTGTCCTGTAAACAGCCACCTGATCTCTTCCGTGCTGATGATCGATCTCATGTCTGCCAAGGCTTCTGCCATTGACAAACACCTCCACTGCTGCGCCATTGCTCACTGCCTGAAGGTCGATCTCCTGTCCTTCATTGAAATCCCAGTAGGGGAAAAGATGCACCATGGGGTTTTCCTTTGCATCCGTCCACTCCGCCTGAAAGATATAATAACCGTCCTTCGGAAAGCCTGCGGTATCAAGCTGTCCAAAGTAGCTGTTTCTCGTATCATAGGGTGTCGGTTCTCCAAAGTAATCAAATCCCGTCCAGATAAACTGCCCCATGGAAAACTCCGTATCCCTGTCATCCCCGATGCAGGCTGCGCAGCTCTTCGCGCCCCATCCGGTAACACTGTTTCCAAGGGCTGAGCACTGCTCATCCTCGTCTGTCAGGATCGAGGTTTCTAACGGGAAGTGATAAATTCCCCTGCTGGTCAGCAGGGAAGCAGTCTCACTGCCGTAGATCACCCAGTCCGGATGCTCCCTGTGATGCTCTTCATACAGAAATTCTGCATAATTATAGCCGATACAGTCAAGATATGCTGCGCCATCCTTTGGATGCTGCCACTTCATATAATTAGAGCCTATGGTCACTCCGGCATGCCCCCGGTAATCGTGCTTTCTGACTTCTTCTGCCAGAAGCTTTGTGACCTCTGTTCCTCTCTCATGCATGGTATCCGGGATCTCATTGCCAATGCTCCACATCAGGACACTGACGTGATTTCTGTCCCTGCGGATCCAGGAAGCCACATCCTTTTTGTACCACTGTGGGAAGAAACGGCTGTAGTCCTTTGCTGTCATGGGCATCTCCCACATGTCAAAGACCTCAGACAGGATCAGGAATCCCATTTCATCCGCCAGATCCATAAACTCTCTGGCCGGCATATTGTGGGAAGTACGGATAGCATTGATCCCCATTTCCTTCAGCTTCTGCAGTTTTCTTCTGGCTGCCGCCTGACGGTAAGCTGCTCCAAGACCGCCAAAGTCATGATGCTCGCAGGCACCGTTCAGCCGCACCTTCCTGCCGTTTAAAAGAAGACCATGATCCGGATCGTACACAAGACTCTTGAAACCAATCCGTTCCTTTTCCTGCTCGATCAGCTCTTCTCCCCTGTATAATTCAGTAACCACAGTATAAAGATTGCCCTGATAAATATCCCAGATGGCCGGTTCTTCCTGCAGTTCCAGTACGGTATGAAGCAGCGCTGTGCC
>CACXDC010000058.1 GCA_902766365.1 uncultured Lachnospiraceae bacterium
CGGGAATTTCACAGGCCTTCAGGATGGGCTCTCCCATGTTGACTTTCACGGTCGATACTCTGCCATTTTCTACCTGCAGATCCAGATATTTGATCTTTCCGGCGCTGATCACACTGATCTTGGTCTGATCTGTCAGTCCTTTGTCATATACATATTTGGCAACACAGCGGATCCCGTTTCCACACATTTCTGCACGGGTTCCATCCATATTGTACATTTCCATTACAAAATCTGCCTGATCAGAAGGGTTGATAAAGATCACACCGTCCCCTCCGATCCCAAAATGTCTGTCGCTCAGACGCCTTACGATCTCAGGCTTCTGTTCTGCCGGGATCCTTTCCCTGGCACCATCAATATAAATATAGTCATTTCCACAGCCGTGCATTTTTGTAAATTTAAGCATAGAAAAACCCTCCATCTTCATGATTTCCCCGGGAAAATCAGATACTGCTTTCCACGCTGTCTGATTTTCTCTGATCTGATTATATCTTACCACAATCAGAAGGAAAATAATGTTTTCTGCTGGAGGGTTTGCAAAAAATGCTATTCTTTAACGGTAAGCTCTTCCGGACTGTTCGTTGCATTGAAATAGTTCAGGTCTACTTTGTCAAGGGCTGCATCTGCAATGTTCACACAACAGTTCCCCATTCTGTCAATCGCATGGAGAATATCATTTAAAGGCCCTGTCATTTCTGTGGCACATTTTCCTTTGCTGACTCTGTCCATATGCCCTTTTCGCATTTCGATATCAAGATCCAGTACCTTTTCTTTTTTCTTACGGATCTTTCCTGCACTCTCTTCATTTCCTGTAGTCAGTACCTGCAGTGCTGATCCATACATGTCTTCAATTACTTTCAGGCTCTTTTCCAGATCTTTCATGGCTTCCTTGGAATATTTGGTTTTCTTCCTGTCTCTGTCCTCTATTGCCTGTGTCACATCCGCACAGAGCTCACCCATTCGTTCTACATCCCCAAGAAGATACATGACCCCGGCTGTCTGTGATGCCTGTTCCTCTGTCAGGACACCTGCCGAAAACAGACCTGACAGATATTCTGTGATCTTATCCCCAAGACCTTTCAGGGTTTCCCTCTGTTGTGAGCCAGCTACAGTCTGTCCTTCTTCCTTCTTTCTTACCATGCCAATTGTCAGATGAAGCTGTTCACCTACCAGTGCTGCCAGATGCAGGATCTCCTTGGCAGCAAGCTGCAGTGCGGCAGCGGGCTGTGCCATCAGCCTGTCGTCCAGATAAATCGGCTTTGCCGGATCTCCCTCTCCCTCTTTTTTATCCGGGATCAGTCTCATGACGATCTTTACCATGACAAACAGAAGTGGGGTCCAGATCAGGGTCATCACAATATTAAAGGTGGTATGGGCATTGGCGATCTGCCTGGATATCACATCTACCTCAGGACCTTTCGGCGAGATCATCTGGACAAAATAAGCAAAGGGTCTGATAAGCCAGATAAACAGAAGGCTTCCACTGACATTAAAGATACAGTGGGCTGCTGCTGTTCTCTTGGCATTTCTTGGCTGTCCGATGCTGGCCAGGATGGCTGTGATCGTAGTTCCGATATTGTCACCAAGGAGGATTGGGATCGCACCGGTAAGGCCGATCACGCTGCTCACCCCATCAGGCCCTGCCTGAATGGCAAAATTCTGAAGGACTGCGATCGTGGCACTGCTGCTCTGTACCACCAGTGTCATGATCATACCGGTCAGTACACCAAGTACCGGCATATCGGATACTCTGGCAAAAAGTTCTGTAAACACCGGACTGTTTGCCAGCGGTTTCATCACACTTCCCATGGTATCTATGCCAAGGAACAAAAGACCAAATGCGAAGATCGTTAAACCAATATTCTTTATTCTCTCAGATTTGGAAATAAAGGAGATCAGAAATCCCACAAAGATGATCAGAAAAATATAATCACTGATCTTGAATGCTATGATCTGTGCTGTCATCGTCGTACCGATATTCGCACCAAAAATAATGGAAATAGCCTGTGGCAGTGTCATCAGTCCTGCGCTGACAAAACCGATCGCCATGACCGTCGTGGCACTGCTGCTCTGCAGTACCGCTGTTGTCAGTGCCCCCGCCAGTACACCAAGCACCGGATTTTTCGTGAGCAGTGCCAGAACGGCTTTCATTTTTTCTCCTGCTGCCTTCTGCAGACATTCACTCATCATGTTCATGCCATAAATAAAAACAGCAAGACCTCCAAACAACCCAAACAAAATCTGTACCGTGTTACTCATCTCTCTCCTCCAAACCAGATCGTATCCCTTAGAATGTAAAATCCATGTATCATCCAGTTTAGTATATCAGAGCCTTTTTCTGTTTGCGTCAAGTGGAGGTCAATTCTATGTAAAGTCTATGTAAAATCAGTTTTCAAACTGTGCTGCAACCTTTTTCAGGTTTTCAACGATCGGCAGATGCTGTGGACAGATCCGTTCGCACTGTCTGCAGGAAACACAGTCACCTGCCTTTCCGAAGGTCTTTGTCAGATTATCATAATAGGTGCTCTGTGATGTCCAGTCCTTGTCCTTGCTTTCCTGCATCTCTGCATTGTAAAGTGAGAAATATTTCGGAATCGGGATGTGCTTCGGACAGCCATCTGTACAATAGGAACATCCTGTACAGGGAATAGCGATATCTCCATTGATAATATCCACTGCCCTTCTGATCACCTGCTGTTCCTCTTCATCCAGTGGTTTAAAATCTTCCATATATCCTGTATTGTCAAGAAGCTGCTCCATATTGCTCATACCGCTGAGTACCAGCATGACATTGTCAAGGCTCGCCACGAAACGGATCGCCCAGGAGGGAATGCTCATATCCGGATGCATGGCCTTCATTTCCTTTTCTACTGCGTGAGGAACTCTGGCAAGTGTTCCTCCCTTCACAGGCTCCATGACAATAACCGGTTTGCCATGCTTTTTCGCTACTTCATAGCATTTTCTGGACTGTACGCCTTCGCTGTCCCAGTCAATATAATTGATCTGGAGCTGTACGAATTCCATTTCCGGATGCTCTGTCAGCACCTGATCAAGAAGCTCTGCATTATCATGGAAGGAAAATCCCATATGGCGGATCAGCCCCTGCTTCTTTTTCTCTGCGATCCAGTTGAAGCAGTCCAGCTCCTTATAGATCTCATAATGGTGGGCTCCCACATCGTGGAGCAGGTAATAATCAAAATAATCCACACCCGTTTTGCGAAGCTGCTCATTAAAGATCCTGTCCCTGTCCTCCTTTGTCTTAAGAAAACCCGCATGCAGCTTGGTTGCCAGTGTATAGGTGTTTCTGTCATGACGCTTTACCAGTGCTTCCCTGGCAGCCTCTTCACTCTTAAAGGCACAGTACATCCATGCTGTGTCAAAATAGGTAAAGCCCTTTTCGATAAAGGTATCTACCATCTGTTTCACCTGTTCCATGTCGATGCTTGCAGCATCACCCGGATTTAACAGTGGCAGCCTCATCAGGCCAAAGCCAAGCTTTTTCGTTCCACTGTAAATACTGCTGAAATCTCCCATTACCTTTCCTCCTGTTTCTCTGTCTCTTCCATTCTTATATCTTCTGTTTCAAAACCATATATCGTTCTTATATCTGCATCATACTCAGCACCATCTGGGCAGTTTCTACCATATTGGTACCACTGTCCATACTGCATTTCTGGATATATCTGTGAGCTTCCTCCTCTGACAGATGATTTCTGTCCATCAGCAGCTCCTTTGCCTGTCTGATCAGCGCTACCTCCTCCGGATTCCGTTCCTTCGGCTTCAGACGCTGTCTGCGCTTCCGCCGTTCTGTCGCCTGGATCATCATATCAACTGTACTGATCAGGTCATTTCCTTTCAGCGGCATGGTTACCGAGACAATCCCCTCTTCTACAATACCGCTTCCCAGGATATTCTGGGAAGCCATGAGAAGCATTTCAAATCCGAAGGGCAGATCCTCGTGCAATTGTGAGTAGATCATATCTGCCAGTTTATAACCACATATGATGATTCCGTAATTCAGCCCATCCGCAAGTGCAAGTGCCTGTGCTCCTGTTGTGCATACGCCAGCTACCGGTATGCCGCTTCTGACTAACAGGTTCCGTATTCCCTGTGCAACATCTGCCTTGGGGAGGGCGATAATCACGCTGGTCATAAGCACACCTCCTCTCGATCACAGTTTTCCTAGTACTGGTTTAAGTACTGGTTGATCTCCCATTCTGTGACCTGTGCGGTATACTTTTCCCATTCCTCCCTTTTTGCCCTGATGTATTTATCTGCCATATGAACTCCAAGAACCTCTTTGATCAGTTCATCCTTCTCCAGTTCGCTGACTGCCTCCCTTAAAGAAGCCGGAACTGCTTCAATGCCACGGCTCTTCCTTTCTTCTTCTGTCAGGTCGAAGATATTGCAGTCCACGCTTTCCGGCGGATCAATATGGTTCACAATGCCATCAAGTCCGGCACGCAGGCAGACTGCCAGTGCAAGATAAGGATTGGCTGAAGGATCCGGGCAGCGCAGCTCGATCCTTGTATGCTCTCCTCTTGCAGAAGGGATCCTGATCAGAGGACTTCTGTTTGTTGCACTCCATGCAATATAGACAGGAGCTTCATAACCAGGCACCAGTCTCTTATAGGAATTGATAAGCGGGTTGGTGATCGCTGTCATTCCTTTCATATGTTTCATGATACCACCGATGAACCAGTAGGCTTCCTGGCTCAGTCCGTTTTTATCGGAAGGATCCGAAAAGATATTTTTTCCATCTTTGGTAAGAGACATATTGATGTGCATTCCGGAACCATTTACGCCAAATTTGGGCTTTGGCATAAAGGTAGCATGAAGGCCATGTCTCTTTGCAATGGTTTTGACAGCCAGCTTGAAGGTCATGATATTGTCTGCGGTAGCCAGTGCTTCATCATACTGAAAATCGATCTCATGCTGTGCCGGTGCGATCTCATGATGGGAGGATTCTACGATAAATCCCATATCTTCCAATGTCAGAACCATATCTCTTCTTGCGTTCTCTCCAAGATCCAGCGGACCAAGGTCAAAATAGCCTGCCTTTTCATGGGTGATCGTCGTAGGCAGCCCGTTTTCATCTGTATGGAAAAGGAAAAACTCACATTCCGGACCTACTTCGAAGGTATATCCAAGATCTGCTGCCTCTCTGACAGCCCTCTTCAGCACATATCTGGGATCTCCTTCAAACGGTTCCCCGCCCGGTCTCTTCACATCACAGATCAGTCTTGCTACCTTGCCCTGCTGTGGTCTCCAGGGAAATATGGCAAGTGTATCCAGATCCGGATACAGGATCATGTCCGATTCCTCGATCCTGGCAAAGCCCTCAATGGAAGAACCATCGAACATACAGCGGTTATCCAGTGCCTTTTCGAGCTGGCTGACTGTGATCGCCACATTCTTCATCTGTCCGAACATATCCGTAAACTGCAGCCTGATAAATTCCACATCCTCATCCTGTACCAGTTCCATAATATCTTCTTTTGTGTAATGCTTCTGCATGGTTTATTCCTCCCACTGTTTACAATTTCTGATTCTCAATAAGTAAAAACATCCTTAAAAAATAATACCAACCGCACTTTTTGTTTGTCAATAGGGGATGTTTCTGTAATAAAACCTTTCCCCCGCTAATACTATAGTAAAAAGAGAAAAGCCGGTGAAAATCCATGAGCTCAAAGACCAAAATCGTTGTACTGCATCTGAAAGAATTAATATATACAGGCATTTTTGTCGTCCTTGGCATTTTATTCCTGATCCTGATGATCATCATGTTCCTGCCAAAAGGTACGGCAAAGGAAACCTCCGCTGCGGCCGGTACCGCTACCTATGTTCCCGGTGTCTATACTACCTCCCTGATCATCAATGACAATGTAGTAGATGTGGAGGTCACGGTTGATGAAAACAATATCAATGATATCCAGATCGTCAATCTGGACGAAGCCGTTACGACCATGTTCCCTCTGATCGAGCCTGTTTTTGACGATCTGGCAGAAAAGATACTGAAAACCCAGTCTCTGGAAAATATCACCTATGCAGACGATAACAAATATACTTCTACCGTACTTTTAAACGCTATTAAAGCCTCCCTGCAGAAAGCATCGCCTTCGCCGGAAGCTTCCGAAACTCCTGACAGTTCTGTCAGAAAGTGACAGGAGCTGATACAGATCAGAGAGAGCGGCCATATTTCTCTTGCAGCCGCTCCCTGTCCTGACCTGTTATTCCTTTTCCAGTACTTTCTTGAAAAGCTGTACCCTGTTATTTACCTGCAGCTTTCTGTAAATATTAAGAGAATGCTTCTTAAACGTATTGATGCTGATCGACAGCTCCTCGCAGATTTCCTCCTTATCCTTGCCGTCCATAATACATTGCAGGACCATTTCCTCCCTGCCAGTCAGGCCAAATTCCCTCGCAGCTTCCACGATCGTGTATTTATGAGGTTCGTAAAGGCGCAGCTGTCTGTCCCGGTATAACCGGTATGCCAGATGATCTCTCAGCATATCCAGCAGAAAAATATCATCATAATCAAAGTTATCCTTCCCTATGGAACGATATAATGTCATGATACCAAGAAACTGTTTTTCCATGGCAAGCACCATCAGCAGGGAATAATTCCAGTTTCCCGGTCTGTATACCTTCTTATAATAAAGACTATCCTGCCGTTTCTCCTCATTGATCAGGTCTGTTTCCCGGATCACCAGGCTCTTTCCACCCTCCCTGACCTTTTTCCATGGAGCCATATCAGCAAACTCCGAAGCTGTATCTTCGCAGTTATACAGAGCAGGATCCTCCAGCACATTTTCCCCTTCTCCTGCCAGATAAAAGTCTGCCGCATCAAAGTCTACAAGCATTTTCAACTGCTCCAGAAGATCTGTACGCATTGCTTTTTCATTTTCAGTGGTATAAATGCGATAGATCATTCTGTTCAGAACAAGAAAATCACTGCTTTCCGGATTTTTCATCTTATATCCCCTGCCTTTCCAAGCAAAGAAAAAGCAGTCTCCCCGTAAGGATACTGCTTCTTTGCATTCACTATTTTTAATATAATATATCATTTTTCTTTGTCTGGCAAGTCCGATCGGATTTCTGTCCCGGCGATTCTCTGTCCTGGCAATTTTCTGTCCTGCCACCATTATTCCGGCTTTATCTGTCCGAGCTTCTCTACCTCTGTAAGCCAACAGGCTGCACTGGCATCCGAGGGCATTCTCAGATCCCCTCTCGGAGAAAGTGCCACGCTTCCGACCTTCGGGCCATCCGGCAGGCAGGAACGTTTAAACTGCTGTGCAAAAAATCTCCGGTAAAAGGTCTTTAACCACTTCAGGATCACTTCATCCTCATAGGTGCCTGCAAAGGTCCTTCTTGCGATCCGGTAGATCTTTTCCGGTTCAAAGCCGCACCTCAGCATATAATATAAGAAGAAATCATGAAGCTCATAGGGTCCTACCAGATCTTCTGTCTTTTGGGAGATCTTTCCCTCAACGGGAGGCAGGAGTTCCGGGCTGACCGGTGTATCCAGCACGTCTCTGAGGACTGCTGACAGTGTTTCATTTTCACAGGTATCTGCATAATAGGAAACCAGATGTCTCACCAGTGTCTTTGGCACACCGGCATTCACACCGTACATGGAC
>CACXDC010000059.1 GCA_902766365.1 uncultured Lachnospiraceae bacterium
ATAAGCTTTCTTCTTCTGATATGAGTACTATTTCAGAACATTACAATCTGGCAGATCTTACTTACAATGGACAGCTTATTTTAAGTAATGATACCACAAGAGGTCTGATCGATACTTACAATAACTTCCTTGGCATCAATATTGGAAACTCACCTTCCTATATGTTAAGTCAGGCATGGAATCATCCGGATGGAATCCAGTGGCTTGGACTGATCGTAGCAGTGATCATTCCTGTACTTTCTGCTCTGACACAGTGGATCAACACGAAGCTGATGCCTCAGGCAGCTTCCGCAGGAACAAGCGGAAATGCACAGCAGGATTCCATGGCACAGTCCATGAAGATGATGAATACCATGATGCCTCTGATGTCAGCATTCTTCTGCTTTACACTCCCTGCCGGTATGGGACTTTACTGGATCGCAGGTTCTGTTGTAAGAAGTATCCAGCAGGTAGCGATCAATAAGCATATTGATAAGATGGATATTGAAGAGATCATAAAGAAGAATGAGTCCAAGAGAGAAGAAAAGCTGAAAAAAGCCGGAATTGATCCTAAGACATTAAACAGAAATGCAACGATCAATACTAGAAATGTAAATGCAGCTCCCAAGAAGTCAATGACACAGAAGGCTGCTGTAAAATCTGTTTCTGAGAAGGAAAAGAATGAGGCTGCAAAGGACAGTGCTGGAAGCTATGCAAAGAATGCAAAGCCCGGTTCACTCGCAGCCAAGGCCAATATGGTAAGAGATTATAATGAAAAGAACAATAAATAGGGGGTAAGAAAATATGGAATTTACTGAATTTTCTGCAAAAACTGTTGATGATGCTATTACTGAAGCATGTCAGAAGCTGATGGTTCCCAGTGATAAGCTTGAATATGAAGTAGTAGAAGAAGGTTCTTCAGGATTTTTAGGAATTGGCGCCAAGCCTGCGATCATCAGAGCAAAGGCAAAGTCTTCTGTAGCTGATGTAGCAAAGGATTTCCTGAAAGATGTATTTGAAGCCATGAATATGGTAGTCGTTGTTGATGTGAAGTATGATGAAGAAAATAAGAACATCGACATCGAGCTGAGCGGAGATGAAATGGGTGTACTGATCGGTAAGAGAGGACAGACACTTGACTCCCTGCAGTATCTGGTATCTCTGGTTGTAAACAAGGATTCTGAAGAATATATCAGAGTTAAGGTTGATACCGAGGATTACAGAAAGAGAAGAAAAGAAACTCTTGAAAACCTTGCAAAGAACATTGCTTACAAGGTTAAGAGAACAAAGAGAAGCGTATCTCTGGAGCCTATGAATCCTTATGAGAGAAGAATCATTCATTCAGCACTTCAGAATGATAAATATGTTACAACCCACAGTGAAGGAGAAGAGCCTTTCAGAAGAGTTGTTGTTACTTTAAAGAAATAAGACGCTGAAAGCTGGGGCAGATATCATATTTGCCCCGGCTTTTCTTTTAGAAATAAGAAAAGGAAAGAAATGTTTAATTCAGATACGATCGCAGCAATAGCAACCGGTATGACAAATTCAGGAATCGGGATTATCAGGATCAGCGGAATAGAATCCTTCGCTGTAGCTGACAGGATCTTTGTACCGGCAAAGAAAAACCAGAAAATGAAGGATGCAGAAAGCCATACGATTCACTATGGCTTTATTAAGGATGGAGAAGAAACTGTTGATGAAGTTATGGTAAGTGTAATGAGAAGTCCAAGAAGCTTCACAACTGAAGATACAGTAGAAATTAACTGCCATGGTGGTATGCTTGTTATGAACAGGATACTCCAGCTTGTGATCAGAAATGGAGCCAGACTGGCAGAACCGGGAGAATTTACAAAACGTGCTTTTTTAAATGGAAGGATCGATCTTTCAGAGGCAGAAGCAGTCATAGATGTGATTTCTTCCAAAAATGATATGGCTCTGAAAAGTTCAGTAGGACAGCTCCGTGGAAAAGTATCAGAGAAAGTAAAGGAGCTTCGTTCTGATATTATTTATGAGATCGCATTTATAGAATCAGCACTGGATGATCCTGAACACATCAGTCTTGAGGGTTATCCTGAAAAACTGTTGATAAAAGTAAATTTTTTAATAGAAATTGTGGATAACTTATTACAGTCTGCAGACAGTGGAAGGATCATGAAGGAAGGAATCAAAACTGTCATTGTAGGTAAACCAAATGCCGGCAAATCATCTCTTCTGAATATTCTTGCCGGTGAGGAAAAAGCAATCGTTACGGATATCGCCGGAACAACAAGAGATGTTCTGGAAGAAAATATCAATCTTCATGGGATCAGCCTGAATGTGATCGATACTGCCGGTATCCGTGATACAGAAGATACCGTGGAAAAAATTGGTGTGGAACGTGCCAGGAAAGCAGCTCTTGACGCAGATCTTATTATTTATGTAGTAGATGCTTCTGTTCCACTGGATGACAATGACAGAATGATCCTTGAAATGATAAGAGATAAAAAATCAGTTATTCTTCTGAATAAAACAGATCTTCCTTCTGTGATCAGAGAAGATGATCTTCTTGAAATGGCCGGAAAAGATGCTGTGATGATCAGAACTTCCACAAAGGATGTTACCGGAATTGATCTTTTTGAAAATACAGTAAAAGATATGTTTTTCACAGGAAAAATCAATCCGGACCAGGAAGTGATCATTACTAATATGCGTCATAAAGAAGCACTTCTTCATACGCTGGAAAGTCTGAAACAGGTAAAGATCAGTATAGAAAATCAGATGCCGGAAGATTTTTATTCGATTGATCTGATGAGTGCCTATACTTCTCTTGGCTCTATTATCGGGGAAGAAGTTTCTGATGATCTTGTTAATGAGATCTTTTCCAAATTCTGTATGGGTAAATAAGAAAGGATGCAGACATGAAAATAGCCGTTTTTTATGAACATATTGCAGAAGCAGCACAGCAGGAGAATATTACACCTGTAAAGAGTATTTATGAAAAAGTAAAGTCTTTTGGTATTGATGCTGTAGAGATTGATTATGAAAGAGCTGTAAAAGAAGAGGATTTTCTTTTCAGAGACTTAAAGGAAGCAGATCTTTCTGTAAGCTGTATGTATGGATTTTTTGATTTTGTTCATGGAAGTACAGTGGAAGATGGAAAGAGAATGGTTGATTTTGCAGACAAGCATGATATCAGGAAGGTAATGCTGATTCCGGGTTTTTTGAAGAAAGTAGAGTTTATCCCCTTTCTTTATCAGAAGAAATTAGATAAAATGATAGTGGCTCTTACGAATATCTGTGAGTATGCAAAGAGCAGAAATATTATGGTTGTTCTGGAAGATTTTGATGGAAAAGAAGCTCCTTTTGCTACTGCAGAGCAGCTTTCTGTTTTCCTTAAAAGAATTCCTGATCTGTACTGTGCTTTTGATACGGGTAATTTTCTTTACAGTGGAGAAGATTCCCTGAAAGTACTTCCTGTGTTTCTTGACAGGATCCGTCATGTCCACTGTAAGGACAGGACCTTTACAGCAAAGGAAGGGGAAGAACCAAAGGAAACTGTTGATGGAAAGAAAATGTATTCCTGCGCAGTGGGAAGTGGATGCATCCAGATGAAAGAAATTCTGGATCAGATCATTGGAAGTGGATATGATGGCTATTTATCCATAGAACATTTCGGATCGTTAAATCAGTTATCAGATATGGAAAAATCAGCAGCTTATTTAAAAAATTTCTGCGATGTTCATTAAAATAGAGAAATAAAGAAATAGAAGAGGATTGTCTGTTATGATCAGAGTGACGATATGGAATGAATTTGAAGAAGAGAGAATGTATGAAGAGGTTAAGAAAATTTATCCGGATGGAATTCATACATGTCTTTCAGATTTTCTTTCCCAAAATGAGGATATGCAGGTCAGATGTGTGACGCTGCAGTCAGAAGGACAGGGACTGACAGAAGAAATTCTGGAGAATACAGATGTACTGCTCTGGTGGGGACATCAGTCTCATGATAAGGTAACAGACGAAAATGCAGAAAGAGTGAAAAGACACGTACTGAATGGCATGGGCTTTATTCCTCTTCATGCAGCTCATTACAGCAAACCATTAAAGCTTCTTCTTGGAACTTCCATGACACTTCGCTGGAAGCATGGTGAGAAAGAAAAGCTGATCTGCATCAATCCTTCCCATCCGATTGCAGAAGGGATCACAGAACCGATATTTCTGGAAGAAGAGGAAATGTATGGTGAGTATTTCGATATTCCAAAGCCGGATGATATTGTATTTCTTGGGTGGTTTTCCAATCAGGAGGTATTCCGGAGCGGCTGTGTATTTTTAAGAGGAAATGGAAAGATCTTTTATTTCCAGCCGGGGCATGAGGAATATCCTACTTACTACAATCCACAGATCCAGAAGATCATAACCAATGCAGTAAGATGGGCCGTGCCGGTGAACCGCAGAAAAGAAGACTTCACCTGTATTGAAGTGAAATAGTTTTATACATTCTTATATATGTTGATCTGAAATGACCCTGTGGATCGTTTTTCAGTTTGTTTTCAGCAAGAAAAGAGGATATAGAGTTCTATGTTAAAAACTTCTGGTATCAGAGAAAAAGTTGATGTCTGTGTTGTTGGTGCTGGTCATGCGGGATGTGAGGCAGCACTTGCCTGTGCAAGGCTTGGTCTTGAGACTGTGATCTTTACAGTCAGTGTGGACAGTATTGCTTTAATGCCCTGCAATCCTAATATTGGTGGTTCTTCCAAGGGACATCTGGTCAGGGAACTGGATGCACTTGGCGGAGAGATGGGGAAGAATATTGATAAGACCTTTATTCAGTCAAAAATGCTGAATGTTTCCAAAGGTCCTGCTGTTCATTCCCTTCGTGCCCAGGCAGATAAGGCAGAATACAGCAGAGCCATGAGAAAGGTTCTGGAGAATCAGGATCATCTGACGATCAAACAGGCAGAAATCTGTGAGCTTCTCTGGGAAGAAAATACAGATTCTGATGATAATGCCACGAAGAAGATTGTCGGTGTGAAAACTTTTACCGGTGCCATTTATGAATGCAGGGCTGTGGTACTTTGCACAGGAACATATCTGAATGCAAGATGTCTTTGTGGTGAAGCAATTACCTATACAGGTCCTAATGGACTGATGGCAGCAACTCATCTGACAGATTCTCTGAAAGAGATGGGTGTGGAAATGAGAAGATTTAAGACAGGGACACCTGCCAGAATGGATCGGAGAAGTATTGATTTTTCCAAAATGGAGGAACAGTTTGGAGATGAAAGAGTCGTTCCTTTTTCCTTTTCCACCAATCCGGAGGATGTACAGATTGAGCAGGCATCCTGTTATCTGACTTATACGAATGAAAAGACACATGAGATCATCAGGGCAAACCTGGACAGATCTCCTATTTATGCAGGAATTATAGAAGGAACCGGTCCGAGATACTGTCCTTCTATTGAAGATAAGGTTGTCAAGTTTGCTGAAAAGGAAAGACATCAGGTATTTATGGAGCCGGAGGGACTTCATACGAATGAAATGTATGTAGGTGGTATGTCGTCATCACTTCCGGAGGATGTACAGCTTGCCATGTACCGGACAGTTCCGGGACTGGAGCATTGCAAGATCGTAAGGAATGCCTATGCGATTGAATATGACTGCATCAATCCGAGACAGCTTTATCCTACTTTACGTTTCAAAGATGTGGAAGGACTTTACAGTGGTGGTCAGCTGAATGGAAGCAGTGGATACGAAGAAGCTGCTGTTCAGGGATTTATGGCGGGTGTGAATGCAGCCATGTATCTTCTTTCCAGAGAGCAGATTATCCTGGACAGATCAGAGGCTTACATAGGAGTTCTGATCGATGATCTGGTAACAAAAGAAAATAATGAACCCTATCGGATGATGACATCAAGAGCAGAATACAGACTGCTTCTTCGTCAGGATAATGCAGATCTCCGTCTCCGGGAAAAGGGATATCAGATCGGACTGATCAGTGAAGAACAGTATCAGTCACTTCTGAAAAAGAAACAGATGATCGAAGAGGAAATTCATCGTCTGAAAGAACATACGGTAGGCGCTTCAAAAGAAAATCAGGATTTTCTGACAAGACATAACAGTTCTACACTGAAAACAGGAAGTAACCTGGCAGAGCTTGTATGCCGACCGGAGCTGAGTTATGAGATTCTTTCTGAAATTGATCCGGACAGGCCTTCCCTTCCTGCTGATGTGATCGAACAGGTAGAGATTGAAATTAAATATGAGGGTTATATTGAGAGACAGCTTCGACAGGTAGAACAGTTCAAAAAGATGGAAAGAAAGAAAATACCTGCAGACATTGATTATGACAGTGTGCCAAGTCTTCGAATTGAAGCAAGACAGAAATTAAAGAGCTTCCATCCCATGTCAATTGGACAGGCTTCCCGGATTTCCGGTGTATCACCTGCAGATGTTTCTGTTCTTCTGGTTTACCTCGAACAGTATAACAGGAAAGATAAGGTATAAAATTTTGGAAAAAGATTTTTCACAGTTAAAAAAGGATCTGAATGAGTTTGGAATAGAACTTACTGCAGAAATGGAAGAGCAGTTTCTTCTATATTATAATATGCTTATTGAGTGGAATTCTTTTATGAATCTGACAGCAATTACAGATTTTGATGAAGTGCTGAAAAAACATTTTACGGACAGCGTTTCTCTGATCCGTGCTATTCCGGATCTTGCAGAAAAGAATTACAGGGTGATCGATGTAGGAACAGGAGCAGGATTTCCGGGTATTCCTTTGAAAATCGTTTTTCCAAATCTTTCTGTTGTACTTCTGGATTCTCTGAATAAAAGAGTTAATTTCCTGAATGAGGTGATTGATAAACTGCAGCTTACCGATATTACTGCAGTTCATGGGCGTGCTGAAGATCTTGCCAGAAATAAAGAATATAGAGAAAGCTTTGATCTGTGTGTTTCCCGTGCAGTTGCCAATCTGGCTACTTTGTCGGAATACTGTCTTCCTTTTGTAAAAAAGAATGGCTGCTTTGTTTCCTACAAATCAGAAAAGGTTGCAGAAGAATTTGAAACCTCCGGAAAGGCAATTTCAGTTCTTGGAGGCGAATATGAAAATCAGGTTACTTTTGATCTTCCTGATTCTGACATTTACAGAAATTTATTTATGATCAGGAAGAAATCAGCCACACCAGGAAAGTATCCAAGGAAAGCAGGGCTTCCATCAAAGGAACCAATTTGTTAAATATGACATTAATGTCACTTTATATGCTCTGTGGTGAGTGTAAGAAAAATTTTTCTTTTCATATTGTCGAAATTAGTATATGATAGAATATATTATTTTTATATTCTTAAATTAGGGTAATATCTCATGAAAGATGATCAACTGAAGACTTTGGACGAGCTTTTGAAAGAAAGCCTTCAGGAAAAAAAGAAAATTGAAAAAGAATTATCTAAAAATCTCAACCGTATTAAAGAAATTGACACCTTCTTAGATTCCATGACCGAAGCTTCTGATTTTAAAGTTTTTTCTCCAAGAACAGCAGAAAGTTTACATAGAGAAGAAATTAAAGAAGCAAGAGAAGAAAAAGATAAATTAGAAATCAGTAATGATTCCTATTATAAAAAGATTGGAAAGCTTGAAGGAGATATTGAACGTATTTCTTTTTTAATAGATGAGCATAAAAAGACAACAAATAATCTTCATCTTATTATTCTTGATATGCAGGAAAAAGAAAGAGGGAGAATTGCAAGGGAACTTCATGACTCTTCTATTCAGAATCTTACTCATTTAATTCATAGTCTGGAATTGTCATCATTGTATATTGATAAAGATCCAATTCAGGCAAAACTCGAATTAGAAAGCTGTTCACAAACATTAAAAAAAGCAATAGATGAGATTAGAGATACGGTTTTTGATTTAAGGCCAATGTCATTTGATGATCTTGGTTTTAATCAGTGTATTGAAAATCTGGTTGATACATTAAAAACCCAGAATCCTGAATTTACTTTTGTAACTGATGTGGATTTATTTGATCCAAAGACAGAAAAGGATCAAATAAATTATGGATTATTTCTTGTATCGATATATAGGATAGTTCATGAAGCATTATTAAATGCAGTAAAGCATTCCTGTGGATCTAAAATAGAATTATCTGTCAAGAAATCAGATGACCGTCTGGTTATTAAAGTAATTGATAATGGTAAAGGATTTGTGAGAGAAGAAGGATGCTGTTCAGCAGATAAGCATTTTGGCATATCCGTTATGCAGGAGAGAGTATTTCTTCTGAGTGGTATTTTTGAGATAAACTCTAAAATAGGGGAAGGTACAAGAATATTTATTTCTTTACCTTACAATTTTTCATCTTAATTAATTAAGGTTTTCTTATCTTGGAGGAAAAAAACATATGATTAATGTAATGCTTGCAGATGATCATGTTTTGATCAGAGAAGGTATCAAACAGCTACTTGAATTTGATGGATCAATGAAAGTAATTGAAGAGGCAAGTGATGGAGTTGAATGTCTTGAAAAGCTGAAGAAAGTAAGACCGGATATTCTTCTTCTGGATATTAATATGCCAAATATGAATGGTATTGATGTCTTGAAAGAATTAAAAGAAAGAAATGACCCTGTCAAGGTTTTGATACTGACAGTGCACAGTGAAGTAGAATATCTCGTAAAAGCAGTTGATATTGGTGCCAACGGATATATTTTAAAGGATTCTGGATCAGCAGAGTTGAAGCAGGCTATTAATGCTGTCATTGATGAAGGATCATATATCCAGCCTAATTTAATCCCGGCTCTGAATTCCAGATTGATCAACAGAGATATGGATAAGGAGAAGCTTGCATCACTTACGAAGAGAGAAATAGAAATTCTTACACAGGTTGCCTGTGGTATGTTTAATAAAGAGATTGCTGTGAATCTGAACATCAGTGAAAGAACAGTAAAAAATCACATTTCCAATATCTTTAAAAAGATTGATACATCAGATAGGACACAGGCTGCGGTTTTTGCTATCAGAAATAATATTGTAAATCTTTATGAAAATTAATAGTAGAAAGTAATGATCATTGAAGAGACACTATCAAGGGTTCTGGTAGATGTCTCTTTTTTGATTCATAGAAAGTTACGTCCTATTTGTATTAGTAGAAATGTTTCACGTGAAACATTTTAAAAATTATGAAAGGAAAACACAAGATAATGTTTCACGTGAAACATTTTGATACAAAATCTAGTAGTAAGAACCTGTGAAACATCAAAAAACAGGAGAAAAAAGGTCGTGAAACATTGATTTTATATAGCTTATCCGGAAAAAAGGTATACTAGATATAGGGGTTTCAAAATTGAAAGATACAAGTTTCTAAATCCGGTAGAATAAAAAAAATAGAAGTGCTATAATCATAAAGTACGCAAAAAAGAAAAGATGAGAGAAGAGTTCTGACCGAAAGAAAGGACAAAAAGCTAATTATGGGAAGAGTGATTGCAATTGCAAATCAAAAGGGAGGAGTAGGAAAAACTACAACTTCTATCAATTTATCAGCATCTCTTGCTGCAAAAGGAAAATCGGTTTTGGTAATCGATACGGATCCTCAGGGAAATACAACAAGTGGATTTGGTGTAGAAAAGAATGACCTTGATAACACGATTTATGAATTGATTTTAAGTGAGTGCTCTATCAAGGAATGTATTCTGAATGATGTTATTCCTGGAGTGTCAATTATTCCTTCTAATGTAAATCTGGCAGCCGCCGAGATTGAATTGATAGGTGTAGACAGAAAAGAGTTTATCCTGAAGAGAGAAGTAGAGTGGGTAAAAGAAAGCTATGATTATATTATCATAGACTGTCCTCCCTCTTTAAATATGTTGACAATCAATGCAATGACAACTGCAGATACAGTTCTTGTTCCTATTCAGTGTGAGTATTATGCACTGGAAGGATTAAGCCAGTTGATACATACTGTAAATCTGGTTAAGGAAAGACTGAACCCAGATCTGGATATGGAAGGTGTTGTATTCACCATGTATGATTCCAGAACAAATCTTTCCATGCAGGTGGTTGAAAATGTAAAGAGCCATCTGAATCAGAGAGTTTTCAAAACTCTGATACCAAGAAATATCAGACTGGCTGAGGCACCAAGCTATGGAAAACCAATTAATATGTATGATCCAAAGTCAGCGGGTGCAGAAGCATATATGTCTTTGGCAGAAGAAGTGATTAACAGAAAGGAAGATTAAAGTATGGCAGCTAGGGGATTGGGAAAGGGACTGGATGCTTTAATACCGGAATCACTCGGTAGTGTCAGTTCTAAAAAAGTGGAACCAAAAGCAAAGCAGGAAAAGACAGAAAAGCTGGAGGGAGAAACAATTGTAAATATTACAAAGGTTGAACCTAACAGAGAGCAGCCCAGAAAGAATTTCGATGAAGATGCACTGGAAGAACTGGCAGAGTCTATTAAGCAGTTTGGACTTTTACAGCCGATTCTTGTACAGGACAGAAAAAGCTATTATGAGATTATCGCCGGAGAGAGAAGATGGCGTGCTGCCAAAAAAGCAGGATTAAAAGAAGTACCCGTTATTATCAAGAATCTGACAGACCAGGAAATTGTAGAAATATCCCTGATCGAAAATATTCAGCGTGAGGATCTGAATCCGATCGAAGAAGCACAGGCATATAAGAGACTGCTGACAGAATTTAATCTGAAGCAGGATGAAGTAGCTGACAGAGTTTCCAAGAGCAGAACTGCTGTTACGAACTCTATGCGTCTGCTTAAGCTTTGTGATGAAGTCCAGCAGATGATAATCAATGGCATGATCTCAACGGGGCATGCAAGAGCATTAATTGGAATTGAAGATCCGGAAGAGCAGTATAATATTGCTCAGAGAATTTTCGATGAAAAATTAAGTGTTCGTGATGTAGAAAAACTGGTTAAAAATATTGGTAAACCATCAGCTACAAAGTTAAGAAAACCTAATGAAACAGACAAGAGTCTTGAAATCATTTACCAGGATATTGAGGACAGACTGAAAGAAAAGCTGAGTACAAAGGTTTCAATCAGTGGTAAGGGAAATGGTGCAGGAAAAATCGAAATTGAATTTTATAACCATGATGACCTGGACAAACTTGTTGATCTGCTTACCAAACAAAACATATAAAAATAATGCCCTGACAAGGAGAGGTACAAAAGAAGATGAATAATTCCTTTTTAAATAGTGTGGGATTAGGAAATCTGGATCTGGGAATTATCATTACTGTCATGATCGTGTTTATTATTCTGCTGATCGTATGGAATATTGTAAACATGCGTGCTATTTCTAAAATGAAAAAGAAATATGCAAAGTTTATGACAGGAAAAAATGCAAAGAGCCTGGAGGATGAAATATCCGGACTTTTTGAAGATAACCGGTTTCTGAAATCATCTATTGAGAAAAACAAAAAAGATATCCAGACTTTATATAAGAGAATGGAATCAACCTTCCAAAAAATTGGAATAATTAAATATGACGCATTTAACCAGATGGGCGGAAAGCTGAGTTTCAGCCTTGCACTTCTGGATGAGAATAACAATGGATTTGTTTTGAATTCAGTGCATAGTGCGGATGGTTGTTATTCTTATACAAAAGAAATTATAAACGGGGAATGTGCGATCTCTCTTGGAGAAGAAGAAAAGCAAGCATTAGAGATGGCAATGGAGACAGAGTAAATCGGAGTAATTGAAGTAAGATGAAGCTTTGTAAGATACAGGAATTAGCAGGTGGAGAAATCCTGGCAAAGGATATTCTCACATCAGAATTTAAGGTACTTCTTTCAGCAGGTATTGTTCTCAGACCGGAATATATTTCAAAAATAGAGGGACTGGGAATTACAGAGGTGTATATTGAAGAAAATCTGGAAGAAAAGAATGAAGTACTGCTTCTGAAAACAAGTCTGGAAAATGAATTTCATGATAAGGTAAAACATATCATGGAAAGGCATTTATATACAAAAAATAAAGAACTGATGAAACTGTCTGAAACAGCAGACAATATTATTATGAATGTTCTGGAAGAAAACAGGATCGTTGAACAGATCTATGATATTAAAGAAAGAAGTTCTGATATCTATGAACATTCAGTGAACGTATGTTCACTTGCAACGCTTACAGCACTCAGGATGAATATTGATAAAAGTACAGTACATGATATTGCTGCGGGTTGTCTGCTCCATGACATTGGACTTCGCTATCTGCCAATCAATTATATCAATAGAAATATTCATGAGATGGCAGAGTCAGAAGCTGCAGAATATCGTAAACATCCAGTATATGGATATGTAGCCCTGAAGGATGAGGATTGGATTTCAGGTCTGGTGAAGCAGATCGTCCTGTATCATCATGAAAGGAAGGACAGAAATGGCTTTCCCATCAGACCGGCAGAGGTTCGGAGGGAAATCGGGATTGTAAGTGTCTGCGATGTTTTCGATGAAATGATCTGTGGAATCGGATACCGGAGAGAAAAGGTTTATCAGGCAGTGGAATACCTGAAGGCATACAGGGGAGTTTCATTTGATTCAGATATCGTAGGTGTTTTTCTGGAATTCGTGGCTGTATATCCTGTGGGAAGTAAAGTCCTTCTGAACAATGGAAAAAGAGGAATGGTACTGAAGCAGAATAAAGGTTTTCCGGACAGGCCGGTGATCAGACTGGATGCAGGGCAGACAAGCAGTGGATCTCCAGAAGACAGAACCATAGATCTTACAGAGAAAACGAGTATTTTTGTGGAAAAAGTACTTGAATAAAAGCAGGTTACATAATAACATTACAATATTAAAAGCGTATTTTATAGAGAGGAGTCTTTATCATGATAGACATCAAATTTTTAAGAGAAAATCCTGAGGCAGTGAAAGAAAACATTAAGAAGAAGTTTCAGGACAGTAAGCTTCCCCTTGTAGATGAAGTAATTGCTCTTGACGAGGAAAGCAGAAAAGCAAAACAGGAAGCAGATGACCTGAGAGCAAACAGAAATAAGCTTTCCAAGGAAATTGGAGCGTTGATGGCACAGGGCAAGAAGGAAGAGGCCGAAGCCAAGAAGGCGGAGGTTGCTGCAGGTGCCAAGAGACTGGTAGAACTGGAAGAGAAAGAAAAAGAACTGGAAGAAAAAGTAACCAAGATCATGATGGTAATTCCTAATATCATTGATCCCAGTGTTCCGATCGGTAAGGATGATACAGAGAACGTTGAAATCACCAGATATGGTGAGCCTGTAGTTCCTGATTTTGAAGTTCCTTATCATACAGAAATCATGGAAAGATTTAACGGTATCGATCTTGATAGTGCAAGAAAGGTAGCCGGAAACGGATTTTATTATCTGATGGGAGATATCGCAAGATTACATTCAGCAGTTATTTCCTATGCAAGAGATTTTATGATCAACAGAGGATTTACTTACTGTGTACCTCCTTTCATGATCAGAAGCAATGTAGTAACCGGTGTTATGAGCTTTGCAGAAATGGATGCCATGATGTATAAGATCGAGGGAGAGGATCTCTATCTGATCGGTACTTCCGAGCATTCTATGATCG
>CACXDC010000060.1 GCA_902766365.1 uncultured Lachnospiraceae bacterium
ATTCTCTGGATATAGAAGATTATAATGGAGTTGTGAGGCCGATTGTCAGTCTGGACCGCTACATTAACGAATCTATTCCGATCGTCATGTCTGACCATGAAAAGGGAGGAACACTTGCCGCAGAAGAACTGCTGCGCTGCGGATGCAAAAAGGTATTACAGATCATGGGAAGCAGAAATGTAAATACACCGGCCCATCTTCATCATTATGCCTTTGAAAAGAAGCTTCTGGAGGCAGGAGTTACTGTGTGTACAGAAGAAGCACCATGGAACAGGTGGAGCTTTGATGAGTTTTATTCCTTTGTTCAGAAAATCTATTCAGCATATCCTGATATTGATGCTGTATACGGGTCAGATCTGATCGCAGTTGCCTATCTGAAAGAGGCGAGGATGCAGGGACGGCAGATACCTGAGGAATTAAAGATCATAGCATATGATGGCACAGATGTGACCAGAATGGGAGCCGTTACGATTACCTCTGTCTATCAGGATGTCCAGCAGCTTGCCAGGGAAGCAGTAAAACTGCTTGTTGAAAAGATCAATGGGACAGAGAATCCAAATGACAGAAGAATTCTGGATGTCTGTCTGAGAAAAGGGGAAACAACATAAAACATTAGAAAATAATAAATCCTATTGACATCAGAAAAGCTGTGTTATACAATATGCATATATCGAACGGGTTCGATATAAAATTATTAAACAATATGCTTAAAAACATGATTTCCTTCGAAATAATTACAACTTTTATCCGGTTGTGGTTAATAAAAAGGAAGTATTTCAGCAAGAAAATCGAACCGGTTCGACACGGAACAATATCGTTTATCAAAAGGCCAATTGATGAAACAAAAACACCACACAAGAAAAGAGGGAAAGTATGAAAAAGAAAATTATAAGCATGATACTTGCATCAGTAATGGTATTTACGACTCTTTGCGGATGCGGAAGCAGTCAGGGACAGGATACAGGAAGTGGAGAAACTGCAGTAGCAGCAAATGAAGATGCATCCGGACAGGCATCCTCTGATGAGCAGATCGTTCTTTCTGTGTCAGTAATGGCGAATGAAGAAGAAAAGAAAATTTTTGAAAATGCGATCGACAGATTTGAGACAAGTCATCCTAACTGTAAGGTAGATGCAAGCTATACGTCCGGAAGTACATGGGGTGAATACTGTGATAAGCTTCTGATCCAGATCGGATCCGGTGAAGCACCGGATGTTATCCATGTAGCAATCGAAGGAACCCAGATGCTTGTTAAAAATAATGTGTTACTGCCACTGGATGATCTGATTGCGGCTGATCCTGACGGACAGGCTATGATGGATGATTTTGTGACTTCAACAACAGATGTATTTACGATCGGTGGAAACTTATATGAACTTCCTACAGACTGTAATGATGCTGTTATGCATGTAAATACAAAGATGTTTGAAGAGGCTGGAATTGAAATTCCCTATGACGGATGGACCTGGGAAGAGTTCAGAAGTATTGCAAAGCAGCTGACAACCGGTGAAGGAGATTCCAAGGTATATGGTTTTGCTACCTCTCTGTCTCCGGCATGGCTCGCAGGCTGGTTTATGTCAAATGGAAGTGATTACATTAATGATGACTGGACCGATTCCAACCTTTCTGATCCTAAGGCAGTAGAAACCGTTGAATTCCTTAACAGCCTTGTCAATGAAGATAAGAGTATGCCGGTTCCGGAAACAACAACAGATGCAACCAGTCTCTTTGCAGCAGGACGTGTTGCCATGATCGCAACAGGAATCTGGCCGTTCCCCAGCTACAAGGCAAATGGATTTGAAGATGTAGATGTTGTGCCCATGCCGACAAACAGCGATGATGCCAAAGTTGGATTTGGTGTAGGTGGTGTTGGAATTTACAGTAAATCTGAACATCCACAGGAAGCATATGAATTAATGAAAGAGCTGACTTCAGTAGAAACAGGAAAGGAAAAGTGCGCAAGTGGTACCTGTGTTCCTGTAAGATATTCCTTAAGTGAGGATGAAGGCTACTTATCCCAGTGTCCGAATGCAAAGCTGTTCTTTGAATCTCTGGAAGGCGGCAAGGCACTTCCTTCTCCGATGAATTATTCTGACCTGGAAAGAATCACCAACTCCATGTTCAGTGCAGTATTCTCAGGAGCAAGTTCTGTTCAGGATGCAGTGACAAATGCAGATACAGAACTGAAACAGTCATTTGCAGATCTGAAGTAATATAACAGTTTGACTCTGAGGGATTTTTCCTGGCATGTTCTGGGGAAATCCCTCAGAACAGAGTCAGGGTGGGAATGGAAGAGGAACCTTATGAAAAATAAAAAAGAAAATCTGACAGGATATTTGTTTATACTTCCTGCAATTATTTTGTTTCTGGTTTTTGTTTTGATCCCTGTCATAGCGATGGTGTGTCTGGGATTTACAAAATATAATCTGTTTTCGGCTCCGCAATGGACAGGATTTTCAAATTTTGCCAAGATATTTTCAGATGGCAGACTTTGGACGGTTACAAAAAATACGATCTTTCTGGCCTTTTTCTCTGTGATCCTGAATATCGTAGTGGGATTATTTCTGGCATTGCTGATCGCCAACAAAAAGAGCCCGGTATTTAACTATCTGGTAAGACTGTTTTATTTCTTTCCACTGATCGTTGCACCGGTATATATCGCAGTTATCTGGTCAAATATCCTGTCTGCAGATGGCGGACTGCTTAACTATTATATTCAGAAGATCGGATTTGAAGCTGTGGGATGGCTGACTGACCGGAAGGTGGCATTAAAAACAATTATTGGAATTGAAGTATGGAGACTGACCGGATTTGCCATGCTGACTTTCATAGCAGGGATCAAGAATATATCAAAAGACTATTTTGAAGCAGCTTCGCTAGATGGAGCCGGGGTGATACAGACAGCCTTTTATATTACAATACCGCAGTTAACACCGACGATTCTGCTGAACCTGATCATGTATGTGATCACAGAGTTAAAAACCTTTGATATTCCGATGCTTATGACAAAGGGAGAACCGATGGACGGCACACGTACCATTGCAATGTATATTTATGAAACCGCTTTTCAGAAACAGGATATGGGATATGCATGTGCGATATCACTGTTTTTTGTAATTGGTATCATGATACTTACATGTGTTCAGTTCATGACAAGTAACAGGTGGGTGCATTATGACTAAATTCAAAAGAAAAATATCTAACTTCATGATTTCGTTTCTAGTACTGGTGGGCGGTATCATTGTGTTTATTCCGTTTATGTATATGTTTTCCTCTTCCATGCGTACACCGGCAGAGGCATTCAAGCTGCCGCCGGCTATCTTGCCGGAACGCTTCATGATTGAAAACTATGTCCAGCTGTTCAGGTCGGACCTGCCATTTGCCGGGATGTTCCTGAACAGTGCGATTGTTACCGGCGTCACGATCGCAGCGCAGATTATTGTCTGTTCCATGGCAGCCTATGCATTTGCAAAAATTAAATTTGCAGGCCGTAATTTCTGGTTTATGGCATTTCTGATGTCGATGATGATTCCTGTGCAGGCAACCATTATTCCTGTTTACATTATGATGAGTAAACTGAAGCTGATCAACACATTGAGTTCTATCATTCTGATCTCTGTGTTTAATGCGTTTGGAATCTTTCTGATGAGGCAGTCTATTGCTTCCGTTCCTGATGCCATTATCGAGGCAGCTAAGATTGACGGTGCCGGCCATTTCAGAACATGCTGGCAGATCGTGATCCCAATGGTGAAAAGCACGATTGTGACATTGATCATCCTGAATTTTAATTCCATATGGAATGATTACTTTATTCCTTATGTATTTGTAAGCAAGTGGGAAAAGATGACAGTACCGCTTGGTGTGGCAGCCATGAAGGGATATATGGGCTCCGGTAATAAATCCGTGGTGCTTGCCGGTGTAACAGTTGCGCTGCTTCCTATTCTGATTGTGTTCCTGATCGGTCAGAAATATATCGTTGAAGGACTGACATCATCTTCAGTAAAGGGTTAGGTGGAAAATATGTATACAAACATGATAAATCTGTGGGAAGACAGAGAAGATGTGACATTAACTTCCTATTGTATGGAAAAGAACGATGAGATTATCGGGTGTGACCGAAGGCCTGCAGTAATTATTTCACCGGGCGGTGGATATGCAGGATTTACGGAAAGAGAAGGAGAGGCGGTGGCACTTCGCTTCATGGCTGCCGGCTATCAGGCTTTTGTGCTTCATTATTCTATCTGTGAAAAGGCAGCATTCCCGGGGGCACTTTATGATCTGGCACAGGCAATGTGCTTTCTTCACCAGAATGCGGAAAAACTGTGTATTGATGTGGAGAAAATTGTTGTATGCGGATTTTCGGCAGGCGGAAATCTCGCTGCAACGCTTGGCGTGATGTGGAATCAGGAGTTTATGCAGAAGAAATTTCAGGTGCCGGCAGAATGGCTGAAACCGGCTGCGATGGTTCTGGGTTATGCTGTTACGAATTTTGGATTTGAAAATCATAGTGTGCTGAATCAGGAACAGGCTGAGATGATGATAAACTGTAACCGTTATATAACCGGAAAAGAGCAGCCACAGCAGGAGGATTTTGAAAAAATAAATCTTCTGCGGTTTGTTTCAGCAGATACGCCACCGGCTTTTCTGTTCCACCTGTGTACGGATCCTGTGGTACCTGTGGATAATTCCCTGCAGTTTGCAAGCAGGCTTGCTGCTTTTGATATTCCGTTCGTTCTGGAAATAGGTGAAGATGCTTGGCATGGTGTTTCGTCCCTGAAAGCAGAAGATGCCAATCTTGGCTTCTTTAAAGAGGAATATGCAGGATGGTTTGACAGGGCAGTCAGCTGGCTTAAGAAAAAATTATTTGTGGAGAATACGTAGAATGAAATCTTTTTTTGTTGAAAAAAAATACATCCTTTTTCCGGTTATGATGGATGCAACGTGCAGAACGGTCACAGTATGTTCAGAGAGTAAAAAAATATTTGAGTTTGATATTCCTGTTGAAAACGGTAATTCTCCATATCAGTTTCAATATTATGCGCCCTTAAACGTGGAAAAATGGAAAGGGCGGGAAATAACGATAGAAGTGGAGGATGCACAGGATTTTCTGGAAGCGATAGGATTTTCAGATGACAGGGCAGACACGGTGCAGCATAAGCCGCAGATCCATTTTTCACCGGAATCCGGCTGGATGAATGATCCGAACGGATTGATTTATACAAATGGTCTGTATCATCTGTTTTTCCAGCATAATCCCTTTCAGAATCAGTGGGGGAATTTATGCTGGGGACATGCGGTAAGCAAAGATCTTCTGCACTGGGAACAACTGGATACGGCCATGTTTCCTGATGAAAACGGATCCATGTTTTCCGGGTGCGGTATCGTAAATGAACGGAGCCTGCTGGAACTGCCGGATTCAGCACTTCTGTTTTTCTACACTATGGCAGGTGGAAAGACGAAATGGAGTGAAGGGAAAAAATTCACCCAGAATCTTGCGTACAGTCTGGATGGGGGAAATACGCTGAAGAAGATGAACCCGCCGGTCATAGAGCATATTGCCGATGAAAACAGGGATCCTAAGGTTTACTGGCATGAGAAAAGTCAGGCATATTATATGGTTCTGTTTCTGGAAGGAAACCAGTTTGGCATTTTCCGCTCTGAAAACCTGCAGAGCTGGGAGTGCACACAGACCATAGAACTGGATAAAGCATGGGAATGTCCGGATCTGAGAGAGATACCTGTTGAGGGCGGCGGATCAAAGTGGGTATTCTGGAGTGCTGACGGTTTTTATTTCCTTGGAGAATTTGACGGATTTCAGTTTGTGACAGATGGTATCCGGAGAGAAGCCTATCAGACGGCAGTTCCCTATGCGGCGCAGACTTTTTTTGGAACCGAAGATGTCATTACGGTATCATGGCTCCGGACGCAGAACAAAGGCAGATATTATAAGGGAGTGATGGGACTTCCAAGAAAACTGACACTGGTACAGATGGGTGAGGATCTGCGGCTTCGAATGATGCCGGTAGAGAGTTTCCTGAATGCAAGAAAGCCTGTCTGCATGGATAATACCTGTGAACTGAAATATAAACCGGAGGATTTTAAGGCCGTACAGATACAGTTATTAGGCGCCGGTACCATCAGTTATGTGGCTGATATCAATGGAAATGAAATAAGCTTTGATGCGGAAACCGGCAGTCTTACGGTAAACGGAAATCAGGCATTTATGGGGAACAATATACATGAGATGAGTATACTTATAGATGCTGAAATATGTGAGGTGACAACAGAAAACGGATTGTACTATGGGGTCTTTGAATTAAAGCCATCCTGTGATATTCAGGAATGGACGATCAGATCAAAAGAAATGCTGAGTATGAAAGTGATGGAAATCTCATAGGAACCGAAAATAAAACAGCTGTCACAGGAAAAAGGAGCAGAAAATGTTACTAGGCGGACTGGAAGCAGGCGGAACCAAGATGGTCTGCGCCATAGGAAAGGAAGATGGAACTCTGATCGACAGAGTATCTGTTCCAACCGGAACTCCGAAAGAAACGATACCGGAGCTGATTAAATATTTCAAGGAAAAGAAGGTGCAGGCACTTGGGATCGGCTGCTTTGGGCCACTTGATCTGAACCGGTCATCGAAGAGCTACGGGAGTATCACCAATACACCAAAGGAAGGCTGGGCCGGAATCAATATCACAGAGCAGATGAAAGAGGCGCTTGACATTCCGGTAGGAATCGACACCGATGTGAATGCGGCTGTACTTGGAGAGGTGGTCTATGGAGCAGCGAAGGGCTGCAGCAGTGCACTTTATATGACGGTAGGAACCGGTGTTGGTGTAGGCGTCTATATAAATGGCGGACTGGTACATGGACTGGTGCATCCGGAAGCCGGGCATATGATGATCTGCCGGGATCAGGCAGATACCTTTCAGGGATGTTGCCCTTTCCATGCAGATTGTGTGGAGGGACTGGCCTCTGGAAAAGCACTGGAAAAGCGGTACGGACGAAAGGCACAGGAATTATCTGACCGTGCGGATGTCTGGGAGCTGGAAAGCAGTTATCTGGCACAGGCAGTTGCCAATTATATTCTGGTATATTCCCCGGAAAAAGTGATTTTATGGGGAGGTGTCATGCATCAGAAAGCGCTGCTTCCCATGGTGAGGGAAAAGGTAAAGAAGCTTTTGAATGGTTATGTGTCACACCCTCTTCTGACAGAGCGGATAGATGAATATATCGTATATCCCCTGCTCGGGGAAAATCCGGGAATTCTGGGAGCTATTTACCTTGGTATGGAAGAAATGAAAAGGGGAACCTGTTAAAGGTTCCCCATAATAAATGCCAGATATCCGAAATCCCAGATCAGGGATTCAAAGCTGTTTTCCAGATATTCATAAATATCTTCTTCTTCATAGCCGGTCATCCGGGTAAGGATGACAATGGCATGCCTTACAGACTCATAGGAAAGTATCCCCTTATCTTCTGACAGATATGTCAGAAACAAAGCCTGCCGGATAGCAGCATACTGAAGGGCAGTCCACTGCAGCCGGATCAGCATATGTTCTGTGCCGGTGTCGCCTTGAGCAAGCAGATCGGAATACATTTCATTTGCCAGAAAGCTGCGAAGCAGCGGATAAAAAGCTTCAAACTGCAGCCGGAAGGTGTTCCAGTCAGAAAGAATGCTGTCTGTTTTTGCGCTTCGGAGTGTCTCCGGATCTCTGGAAGTGTCATGCACTGATGAAGGCAGCATATCTGTATCCTGCAGCATTTCACTGAGCTGCCCTGCCTGTGTGATCAGTGGTTTCAGATATTCTGCATACAGCCCTTCTTCCAGATAATTGACAGCCAGATCCTGAAGCAGTTCATTGCATTCTGCAATAGTATCTATAGCAGAAACGGGCAGATCCAAGATTGCCCTTTGGAGTTCTGTCAGTGTGGATGGTGTAAAGCAGTCTTCGACCATGGCAGCAGTAAGGGGCTTTCCGTTTTCTTCACCCCGGTATAATTCCTGCAGGATATAGAAGCTCTGCATGAGGGTAAGAGACGGCGTGGGCAGCCGGGAGGGATCCGGGCTGACTGACTGGGCTGTCAGTGATGATTCTGCTGATGGGGCTTTGGTTAATGGAGATTCTGTGAATGGCAAAATCCCCTGCATCAGCGCAGTGATCTTTTCACGGAGAAGGAATGCCGGATCTGAGCTGACAGAAGAAACTTCCGGGAAGGTCAGATGCTTTTTCTGCTTCCACAGGTCGATAACAGCCGGGCAGCATGGCATCAGGGAAGCTTCTCTGTGCTCCTCGAAATCATGATATTCCCTTGGAAAAGCTGTACAGGTTTCAGAAAGAACATCAGCATCATAAGTAAGGACAAGACTGCACAGCAGATTCTTCGTAAGGAAAGGACAGCGGTGGTCGTCGGTCAGACGGATCACCCGCTGTCCCTCTTTCTTTTCTGTAAAGGAATTGAGATTCTTTTTATGACCGCTCACAGATTCCGGAGGGGTAAGTGTTTTCCACTTTTCTTTTGTGATATCATCTACATAAATTTTCCATTCCTGGCAGCAGGTGATGGGACATCTGTCTGCCGTGCAGATGAATTCTGAATAATAATCCGGGTAAAATGTTTCCATAAGAACCTCAAATCTGAGAAAAATAATTTATCACAGTAAGAATAACAGTAAGTCTGGTCTGTTAAGCACATTGTAGCATGTTTTTTGTGAAATAGGAAAGAAATAAAGAAAAGAATACTGGACGGCAGACTTCTTTTTGAGTAAGATAAAAGTAGATAAAATATTATCTAAAATATCATAAAATCAATTAATATAGATAAAATATTATCTATTGGAGAAACTATGAACGAACTGGTATGGGAAACAGCAGAAGAACTGGATAAAAAATTAGCGGAAAGGATCCGCAGGATCAGAAAGAGACGTTCCATATCTCAGCAGGAACTGGCTGCTATGAGTGGTGTAAGTTATGGTTCTGTTAAACGGTTTGAAAGAAGTGGACAGATATCACTGCTTTCTCTGACGAAACTTGCCATGGCACTGGAATTGACAGATGAACTCCGGGATCTCTTTACACAGGTGCCATACAGGAATATAGAGGAGGTCATCCATGAGGGACGATAGAAATAAAATACTTTTTGTGAAGTATGGCAATAGAAAAGTGGGAACACTGGCACTGACAGCAGATCATAAAGCAGCATTTGCCTATGATGAAGCATGGATCAGGGATGGCTTTTCCATCGGATACCTGTAAAGGATATTTCGGGACGAAACGGTTTGACAGGAGTAAATGCGAAACGGGCATGAAAAAGATTCACATGCTGACAGCAGCCGCTTTACTGGAGCTTGATTTCAAAGAACCAAGTCTTGATTATCACAGTCTGATGAAGCTGACAAAGCTGCTGACCAGAGACTGCAAAGAGGATGTGGAGAATCTTTACCGACGGATGTGCTTTAATGTATTTGCCCATAACCGGGATGATCATTCCAAGAATTTCGCTTTTCTGTATCAGGAAAAGACAAAGTCCTGGAGGCTTTCCCCCGCATATGATCTGACTTTCAGTAACACATATTATGGAGAGCATACAACGACTGTTGATGGAAACGGAAAAGATCCGGGACTTCCAGAACTACTCGCTGTGGGAACCGGTGCGGGAATGGGACGTAAGACCTGCAGCAAAATAGCAGAAGAGATCAGAGAGTGTGTTTATGAAAAATTGGGGGAATACCTGTAAAGAGATTCCCCCAGTAGCTTATGTGCGCCCGGCAGCGCACGATCAATTATTATAATGTGTATCCAGAAGTTCGCAGTCCATGATCAGTACGTAAAAAACATTTCCATAATATGTATTTTCCACGATACGTCCATGATCAAGAACTGGATGACAGGTGCCGTCCTTCTTGACGAAATGGAACTGTACATAATCATTGGTGCCGCTTTCACCGGAAGAAATCTGCTTCCAGATGCTTTCTTCTACTGCCTTTTGTTCATCCGGGCGTATCAGGCTGCGGAAGCTGTGGCCGGAATAGGAGAGAAATTCATCCATATCCTTGCAGCCCGCATATTGGATCAGTTCCCGGTTGGCAAACAGAATATGATCATCTTCAGGGTCCGCCTTATAGATCAGAAATGCACCGGGAAGATTCTGTGAAATATCCCGGAGTGCAAAACCGAGACGACTGCGGCTCTGTGGATTGAAGCCCTGTCTGTAGGGCAGGCAACTGTGCTTGCCATGAAGCTTTACTTCGTAAAGAGCAATATCTGCATTACGGAGAAGCACAGAAGGATCTGTGCTGTCTTCCGGATATCCGGCATACCCAAGAGAAATATGAAAGGGGTGGTCAGTACCGTTATATCTGAAATACCTTGGCATGGATGTAAAGGCTTCTATCGTGCCTGCAGAATCCTGGCAGGTAGAGCCGGTAAGGATAATGGAGAATTCATCACCACCACTACGGCCGAGAATGGCATTTTCGGGGAAAATCTTCTGCATGGTTCCAGCAAGCTCCTGTAAGGCAAGATCACCGGTCGCATGGCCATAAATATCATTGATAAATTTAAAGTCGTCGATATCCATCTGTATCCCGACACAGGGAGCTTCCGGATGCATTTTCAGAAAATATTTCAATGCTTCGTCAAAGCCATGACGGTTCAGAAGCCCTGTAAGTGGATCGGTGGTAGAAAGTTTTTTCAGTGTTTCACGACGCTCTTCCAGTATCAGTGCTGTGCATGTGAGACCAGCCAGAAGCAAAGTGATAATAAGGCCACAGACAAAGATGATCAGGGAATGACTGCCGCTGTTCCAGCCGTCAGTGGGCATTACTTCCAATTTAAAGGAGCAGCAGCCAAGCTCAAAGTAGTAAATAACAGGATCTGTCAGGACAGCACCGGAAGAATAAATTTCTTCATACTCCGCAGTCAGAGGAGATACTGTTTTAGACAGCCGGTATTCATAGCCAAAGTTTGTCAGTGCCTGGACAGAATTGGCGAAAATATCAGGAACGCGGATAATGGCAATGGTAAAACCCCAGAAATAATTTTCACCGTTACTGTCTTTCAGGTAGACCGGATTCCGGATTGCAATACCGGTACCACCCTGCTTCAGGGAAAAGGGCCCCTGCATGATCGTAAGATCATTATCTCTTCCGTATCGGGAGATTTCCCCTCTTTTTTCATCATTGATCAGGTCGATCTTGCCGGCTTCGTTGCCGGCTTCCGGATAGATATCGGTCACAACACCGTTTGGAGCAAGCTGTATACTTTGAATGGAGCTGGTCATGAGATCTGCGGCTACCTGATGGAAATTATTGATCTGACCATTTTCATTGATCAGGATCTCCTGCAGAGAATCTGTGATGGCAATTCCTTTATTCAGATCACTGGTCATACGTTCTGCATATGTCATGGCATTCAGTTCCGTGATGGTACGGACACGGGCCTGATTGTCAAAAAAGTTTTTATAGAGTATGCAGAAAAGTACAGTACTGCAAACGAGAAATACAAGAAGGGGCAGTAACCATTTCCATTTCCTGTGTTTTTTATCTGAAAGAGTCATGATGTATCTCCTCAAAAATCATTTTTGGCGTAAACAGCAATCATTATAACAGACTATAAAACGAGAGTAAAGAAATGTAAGACAGTGTGTAAAACATTTTTTACAAAAATTTAACTTGACTGCTACTTAGAATGACATATAATAGTTCAAAAATGAACTATTCAAAAATGGAATAAAAATGCAGTATAAAGAGAAAGTGCGAAAGGAAGGAGGGACGAGAATGAATATCAGTATAGAATTTGCAAGAAAAATGGGGACAGCCTACAGCAGCGCCTGTAAACCACTCTGCCAGAAATGGAAGATTCCGCAGACAGCATTTGATATTCTCATGTTCCTTGTAAACAATCCACAGTATAAAACAGCCAGGGATATTGTGGAGATCCGGAAGATCAAGGCCAATCTGGTATCTGTCAATGTGGACAGGCTGGTAAGGGAAGGATATCTTGAAAGAAAATCCATAGAGGGAGACCGGCGTAAATTGCAGCTTGTCTGTACCAGGAAAGCAGAGCCGTTGACGGAAGAAGGAAAGAAGCTGCAGCAGACTTTTCTGGAGCAGCTGTTTGTTAATACAAGGGAAGAAGATAAAAAGGGATTTTTTGCCACCATGCAGATCATGGAGCAGAATCTTGATGACATACTGAAGGGAGAAAAGTAGGATGGAATTATTATTAACAGTCATTGTCACCTTTTTTGCAGGAATGGGCGCAGGCCTTGGGACGGGATTTGCCGGGATGAGTGCGGCAGCAGTGATCAGTCCGATGCTGATCACCTTTTTGCACATGGATCCCTATATGGCAGTCGGGATCGCCCTGTCCTCTGATGTGCTGGCAAGTGCGGTGTCTGCCTATACTTATGGGAAGAACAAAAATCTGGATATTCGAAATGGTCTGATCATGATGGCGAGTGTTCTCGTATTTACCGTAGTGGGAAGCTATGTTTCCAGTCTGGTACCTTCTGCAACGATGGGAAACTTTTCCGTTTTCATGACGTTTCTTCTTGGTATCAAGTTTATTGTGAAGCCCGTTATGACGACTAAGGAAGCCATGCAGGGAGTATCTGCAGGAAAGCGGGCAGTCCAGTCCGTGATCTGCGGCATGCTGATCGGATTTATCTGTGGATTTGTAGGAGCAGGCGGTGGCATGATGATGCTTCTTATTCTTACAAGTGTTCTTGGCTATGAGCTGAAAACAGCAGTAGGGACCAGTGTATTTATCATGGCATTTACGGCATTTACCGGAGCAGTTTCCCATTTTGCCATCGGAGGGATGCCGGATATTACGGTGTTTGTCCTCTGTGTTGTATTTACTCTGATCTGGGCAAGGATCGCAGCAGTGTTTGCCAATAAGGCGACGCCAAAGACACTGAACCGGGTGACAGGTGTAATCCTTGTGATCCTTGGAATTGTGGTTTTGCTGTTTTCCTTGCTGACGAAATA
>CACXDC010000061.1 GCA_902766365.1 uncultured Lachnospiraceae bacterium
GAAACAACTGAGCTTATAGCTTTTGAAGGAAAGGACATAAGGAATGAAAAAGATAATTGTTACAGGCTGCAATGGACAGCTTGGAAGGGCAATTAATCAGGAACTGGCAGGCAACACAGAGGTCAGTATCGTAAATACAGATGTGGCAGAACTGGATATCACCAGTGTGGACAAGGTTCTTGCGCTGGTCAGGGAGGTTGAGCCCTATGCCATTATCAACTGTGCAGCCCATACGGCAGTAGATGCCTGTGAAACAGATCTGGACAATGCTTACAGGATCAATGCTATTGGCCCGAGAAATTTAAGTATTGCAGCAACAGAAACAGGAGCAAAGCTGATCCACGTTTCCACAGACTATGTTTTTGACGGAAAGGGAACAAGACCCTACGTGGAGTTTGATGCACCGAATCCCCAGGGAGCATATGGAAAGACCAAGCTTGCCGGAGAAAATATGGTCAGGGATTTTGCAGACAGATATATGATCTTCCGTACTGCATGGCTGTATGGGGATGGCAAGAACTTTGTAAAAACGATGCTGAGACTTGCAGAAAACGGGGACAAGGTCAGAGTGGTAGAGGATCAGGTAGGAAGCCCTACCAGTGCCAGAGAGCTGGCAAGAGCCATTACTGCACAGCTTTTTACAGATAATTACGGACTGTTCCATGCAACCTGCGAAGGAAACTGCAGCTGGGCAGATTTTGCAAGGGAAATTTTCCGTCTGGCAGGTAAGGATACTTATGTAGAGGGAATTACTTCTGCAGAGTTTGCAGCCAAGGCACCAAGACCGGCGTATTCCATTCTGGAGAATTATATGCTGAAGCTGACCGGCGGTTATCAGTTTGCTGACTGGCATGATGCACTTGACTATTATATGAAGGCACAGTAACCAAAGAAGGAAAAAAGAATGACATTTTTAACAGATTTATTTCATAATACGATCTTTCTTTCAGCAGTGACCGGCTGGCTGGTAGCCCAGGTGATGAAGACAGTGATCCACCTGATCCTGACCAAGAAGTTCGTAGCTGAAAGAATGGTAGGCAGTGGAGGCATGCCAAGTTCCCATTCTGCGACGGTATGTGGTCTGGCGACTGCTGCAGGAATTACCTATGGAGGCGGCAGTTTCGAATTTGCCATTTCCGTGATCCTGGCGATCATCGTCATGTATGATGCCATGGGCGTGCGCAGGGAAACAGGGATCCAGGCCAAGGTCTTAAACGAAATGCTGGAGGCTTTCAGCACCATGGGTAAAAAAATGAGCCCGGAAGAGAAGCTGAAGGAATTTGTGGGACATACACCGCTGCAGGTACTTGCCGGAGCAATTCTCGGTATTGTGATCGCAGTGATCATCTGTTGCTTATAAAAGATAAAAACAAAGAATAAGGAGATCAGAATGCAGAATCAGAACATAGCATTAATTACAGGTATTACAGGACAGGACGGCTCTTATCTGGCAGAGTTCCTGCTGGAGAAAGGATATGAGGTACATGGCCTTGTGAGGAGACACAGCATCAGCAACACGGCACGTATCGATCACATCCTTCAGTCAGAATACAATAAGGTAAAGTTTTTCCTTCACTATGCAGATACTACAGATTCCAGTAATCTGATGAGACTGGTAGCAGAGCTCAGACCAACTGAAGTTTATAATCTGGCAGCACAGTCACATGTAGGTGTTTCCTTTGAGGTACCCGAATATACAGCAGAGGCGACTGGTGTCAGCACACTTAAGCTTCTGGAGGCACTCCGTGTCAATGGTGGTACCTGCCGTTATTATCAGGCATCTACCTCAGAGCTTTTTGGCGGACTTCCGGAGACAGCACCCCAGAGTGAAAAGACTCCTTTTTATCCCAAGAGCCCTTATGGTGTGGCAAAGCTGTATTCCTACTGGATCACTGTAAACTACAGAGAATCCTATAACATGTTTGCGTGCAATGGTATTCTCTTTAATCATGAATCACCCAGAAGAGGTGAGAACTTCGTTACCAGAAAGATCACACTGGCAATCGCCAATATCATTGCAGGAAAGCAGGAAAAGCTTTCTCTTGGAAATATGAATGCAAAGAGAGACTGGGGATTTGCCGGAGATTATGTAAAGGGTATGTGGCTGATGCTGCAGCAGGACAAGGCAGATGACTATGTACTGGCAACCAATGAGACACATACAGTACGTGAGTTTGTAGAAGCATCCTTTGCTGAACTTGGTATTTCCATAAGATGGGAAGGAACCGGCGTCAATGAGAAGGGTTATGATGCAGAGACAGGCAGACTGTTAGTAGATGTAAATCCTGAGTTCTATCGTCCTGCTGAGGTTGAGTTCCTCTGGGGCAACGCAGAGAAAGCACAG
The DNA here is from genome assembly GCA_902766365.1 of uncultured Lachnospiraceae bacterium. GTDB lineage: Bacteria > Bacillota > Clostridia > Lachnospirales > Lachnospiraceae > Suilimivivens. The sequence goes on from CACXDC010000061.1 coordinate 2,345, forward strand.
AAGGCTCTTGGCTGGGAGAGAGATGTAGACTTTAAGGGACTCGTAAGAATGATGATGGATGCGGATCTTCGTGAGATCGCAGGAATGAGCTGCGAGGAATACAAAGAGAGCAGAAAAGGCTGAAATAAGAACAGCCGATAAGAGGCTTTTTATCAATGGTATCAGTAATTCTTATATGGATTTATATGACGGTCACCTGCTACATTACAGGTTATTCTGTGCTGACAGGGATCTGCAGGAGAGGGCATTATCAGATCCGGAAGGAAAGCAGTTATCTCTTTGCAGGGATCGTCCTGATGACTGTATATGCGGAGATCTTCAGTCTTTTTGGAGGGGTTTCCCTTCTGGCAAATATATTGCTTCTGGCGGTCTGCCTGTTATGTATTTTTCTGAAAAGAAAAGATCTGTCAGAACATATCCGGAATATACGTCTTACAGTGACACCACAGAAGGTGATGCTGATTCTGGTGGTATTTCTGCTGTTTGCCTATGGGACATCGAGCGGACTGGAACACTATGATACCGGACTGTATCATGCGCAGAGCATCCGGTGGATTGAGGAATATGGTGTGGTACCTGGACTTGGCAATCTGCATACAAGACTGGCCTATAACAGTGCATCCTTCAGTCTGTCTGCGTTGTACAGCATGGTTTTCCTGACAGGAAGATCCTTTCATTGCTGTACGGGATACTTTGCCTTTCTGCTGGCAGTCTGCTGTATGGAAGCATTTAGCAGGGGGAGAGAGAAGAAGCCGCTCCTGTCTGATCTGATCCGAGTAATGGCAGTATACTACCTGCTGAATATTTTTGATGAAATGATATCTCCGGCATCGGATTATTTCATGGTGCTTACGGTATTCTGGCTGGTGATCCGCTGGCTGGAGCTGCTCGAAAGAAAAGAGGAATCCACAGTACCATACAGTCTGCTGTGTATCCTTGGGGTATATGTGTGTACCATCAAATTTTCGGGGGCACTGATTGTGCTGCTTACGATCTGGCCTGCGGTAAAACTGATCCAGGGTAAAAAGGTGCAGGAGATCATCCGTTATATTGTATGTGGGCTGATCGTACTTGTACCGTTTCTGATCCGGAATGTGATTCTGTCAGGATGGCTGCTGTATCCATTTACAGCGATAGATTTTTTTGACCTGCCTTTTCAGATCCCAAAGGGTGTAGCGGAATACGATTCCCGGGAGATCCAGGTTTATGGAAGAGGCTACAGCGATGTGGAACGATACGGAGAGTCCATTGTAAAATGGTTCCCGGACTGGGTTAAAGATCTGGATATGGTAAATCAGGTGTTTCTTTTGGCGGCACTGGCGGGGATACTGATTTTCGGAGCTCTTGTTATATGGAGTATCTGCAGAAAGAAAAAGGAAGCCTGTGGCAGTCTTTTTGGTATGGGAATACTGGGCTGCTGCTTTTTATTCTGGCTTCTGAGTGCGCCACTGATCCGGTATGGCTGTGTATTTCTCTGGATCTTTCCAACACTTCTGTACGGGTATCTCTATCAGAAGATCAGTCCTAAATTTGACAGATATAAACTGCTGCTTGTTGCACTTTGCCTGCTTGGCATATACAAGGGAGCCATGTTTGGCAGGGAGCTGATCCGGGATGCCGGACATGCAGGGCAGTATCTGCTGGTGCAGCAGGATTATGAAACCTTTGAGACCACAGCTTATGACCTTCACGGGTATACTTTTTATTATCCTAAGGAAGGTGACAGGACAGGATATGCGGCATTTCCCGCATCACCAGTGAAAGCTGAGGATATTTTTACAGGTGATACGATAGAGGATGGCTTTCATGATGTCATTCATACAGAATGAAGCCGGAATCTTAAAAGATAAGAATTGCAAATTGCAGGAAAAGAGGAAAAAGCTATGTTAAACAAAAACGACAAAATATATGTGGCAGGACACAGAGGTCTTGTAGGGAGCGCCATTGTCAGAAATCTGAAATCCAAGGGCTATGAAAATGTCATTGGAAGAACCCATAAAGAACTGGATCTGACCAATCAGGCTGCTGTCAGAGAATTTTTTGAAACAGAGAAGCCGGATGTCGTAGTACTGGCTGCAGCAAAGGTCGGCGGTATCAATGCCAATAATACAACCCCCGCTGAATTTGCCTATGAGAATATGCAGATCCAGTGTAATGTGATCGAATGCTGTCACAGATATCATGTAAAGAAGCTGCTGTTCCTTGGAAGCACCTGTATTTATCCGAGGATGGCACCTCAGCCGATCCCGGAGGATGCACTGCTGACAGGACCTCTTGAGACAACAAATGAAGCTTATGCCATTGCCAAGATCTCCGGTCTTGAAATGTGCAAATTCTATAAGAGACAGTATGGAGATGATTTTATCAGCTGTATGCCGACGAATCTTTACGGACCTCATGACAACTATGATCTGTCCGGATCCCACGTTATGCCGGCAATGATCCGTAAATTCCATGAGGCAAAGGTAAACGGTGCACCTTCTGTAGAGCTCTGGGGAACCGGTACACCACTTCGTGAATTCCTTTATGTGGATGATATGGCAGATGCCTGTGTATTCCTGCTTGAGAATTACAGCGGTGAGCAGCATGTAAATATCGGAACCGGAAAAGAAGTAACAATCAGGCAGCTTGCAGAAACCGTAAAGGAAGTAGTTGGGTATCAGGGAGACATCGTATGGAATAAGGACATGCCAGATGGTACACCAAGAAAGCTGACCGATGTCACAAAGCTGCACGGACTTGGCTGGACACATAAGGTAGAACTGAAAGAGGGCGTGGAACTGGCTTATCAGTGGTTCAAGGATAATGTGGAAAATGCAAGGATGTAATTTTAAAATGCAGAGGAAATAAGGATCAGGAACCTGTGTACACTGGAAGTTTCAGCGGCGCAGGTTCCTTTTTTGAGTTTTGGGATGGGAAGGCTACAGATGATAAAGGTATTGATCGTTGATGATGAACGGCTGGTGGTTGAGAACATTACAGAGTCAATCCAATGGGAAAGTATGGGATTTGAATTATGCAGACCTGCATATAATGGTAAAAGTGCAATACGCATTTTCGAAGAGGAAAGACCGGATCTGGTGATCACAGATATCAAAATGCCAGGTATGGACGGACTGGAATTAAGCCGGGAGCTGTTAAAGAGAAAGGCTGATATCCAGATCATATTACTTACGGCTTATAAGGATTTTGAATATGCAAAAAAGGCGATCGAATTAGGGGTATCCAGATATATTGTGAAAAATGATATCCAGCCGGATTCCATGAGAGAACTCTTAATGGAGGTCAGGGAGGATATCAGGGATCACAAGACAAATGACCGTATCCTCAGGAGAGAAAAGTGTAAAAATCTGCTGGAAAAAGGAGCAACTGACGCTGAACTTCAGAAGGAACTGATGATGTCGTCCATGCGAATTGCGCAGTATATGATCCTGCTTCCATACGGCTATTTTGATGATCTGTTACGACAGACAGAAGAACTTTCAGAGGATACAAAGGCACTGGATTCTCTTGCGCAGGAATATGATGGAATCTGCAGCTTTTTTATTCGGTTTCAGTGTGTATTTCTTATGGAAGAGGTACCGGAGGAGATAACCGGAGAGATGCAGATCAGACAGTACATGTATGAAAAAGCCGGAGAATTTCAGGGCAAATTGAAGAAGTATGGAGAAGACAATGCCCTGATCATAATGGGATACAGAAAACAGAAAGAGAAAGGCTGCACAGAGCTGTATCAAAGACTAAAGAAAATGACAGAATACTTCCGTTTTATGCAGGAAGGGAAAACATACATGGAATCGGATCTGCAGGAAAAGATGAGCCCGGCCGTGACAGAGAAGGAATGGGATATGGAAGCGCTGAATGATGACTTCAGGAATCATCAGGCTGAAAAAATCGCAGAGGATATAAGACGGATGTATCAAATGGTCAGAGAACCGGTATGGGATAAAAATGGTCTGATAACGTTAACAGAAAAGCTGAGAAATTATCTGAATGATTTGTGCAGGAAGTCTCCTGGTGTACGGTTTGAAGTGCTTCTGCAGCAGGAAGCCGGGAGAAGTATATTTTTGGATGAAATCCGTGACAGAGTGACAGAAATATACAGGAAAGCGAACCGGATGGTACAGAATGGAAAAGAAGCACAGTACAGTATTTATATACGAAAATGTATACAGTATATAGAGGAACATTATAGTGAGGAAATAAGTATTGAAACGGTTGCCGGGGCGCTGGATATCAGTGGAGTATATCTGAGCCAGTTATGCAGAAAGGAATTATCACAGAGTTTTCTGGAACTGCTGACAGCTACCAGGATCAAAATAGCAAAGAAACTGCTGCGGCAAATGCCTCAGATGAAAATGTATGAAATAGCAGAAGCAGTTGGATACCGCTCCAGCCAGTATTTTGCAAGTGTCTTTAAAAAGACAGAAGGAATGACACCGTGGGAATATCGTAGTAAAAACAACTGATGAGGAAAGCGGATGAAAAAAGCGAAAAAGAGCATGAAAAGAAAAATGCTGGTACCGATCTGCGGGATCCTGATAGGGGTACTTGTACTGACGGGAGTTATCACTTACAGATATTTCTGGGGTGTACTGAAGGAGAAGGGAATCAGTGATGACCAGAAAAACCTGGAGCAGGTAGGACAGCAGATCAATTATGTAGGAGAAGAACTTGAGTATTTTACAAGGATGCTGCTGATGGACGAAGAGATCCAGCAGTATATTACGACACAGTATTATGAGGACGCGTTTGATGAAGTTTTTACTGTGCTGCAGATCCGGGAACGACTGACCTGGTATACCTTTATGAGAGAAGATGTGAAGGATATTCTGCTTAACATGCCGGATAAGGATGTCATCTGGAGTATGGAAAAGGATAAGGACCGTTCAGTCATGGAGGTGCAGGCTGAGTGGTACAGGGAATTTAAAGAAGAAAAGCAGTCCGGTTTTTCAAAATCTCATAAGAATGCACTTAATGAAGGAAATGAGTATATCAGTTATGTATATCCCTTCGTCAGCTATTATATGCCAAAGCGGCCACTTGGTGATCTGATCGTGGACATAGACAGAAAATCATTTGATGATATCCTGAATCTGACAGCAAAGGAGTATGATGCATTTTACTGGGTCCTGGATGATAAAGACATTTTATATGAACAGGATGAAACGGGGAAAGAAGAGGATATTTTTGATGTTGTAACGGAGAAAAACGAAAAAAGTAAATGTTATGTATTAAATGAAAAGGATGGTTACTGGATCATATATCAGATTCCAAAATACGGGTGGAAACTGGTGGCTTTTACCGGAAATGAGCGGATCAGTGCCAGACTTGGCTATTTGAAAAATTTTTTCCTGGCATCTATTTTTCTTGGAATTTTCCTGGTACTGATCGTTATGGTACCTATGATTTCCAAAATTGCAAAACCGATCCAGGATTTATCCGAGGAAATGAATAAAGTTTCCAAAGGTGATTTCCAGGCGCACTTTCAGGCAGATAATTATGTGGAACTGACTGTTATGAGCAACAGTTTTAATTATATGGTCAGTGAATTAAATGCTTATATAAAGCGGATTGAAAGAACAGAAGCAGCCAGGTTTGAGATGGAGGAGAAGCTGCTGCTTTCACAGGTAAATCCCCACTTTATCTATAATGTGTTAAATACGGTGATTTTCCTTGCCAGAAAGGGGAAAAACCAGGAGGTGGTGGAAGTAACTGACTCATTCATACACCTTCTGCGTGATGCAGTACGGCCAGGGAAAGCAGATATGTTTGCAACGATCAGTCAGGAAATTGACATACTGGAACATTATCTCAAAATACAGGAATACCGGTATCAGGATGCCTATCAGGTGATTCTGGATGTTGAGGAAGAGACTCTGCAGGTGCCGGTTCCAAGGACGATACTCCAGCCACTGGTGGAAAATGCGATCATACATGGTATTCTGTCAGATGAAAAGGAAACAGGTATTGTCAAGGTGCGTATAAAAGACTGCCAGGAGCACATTCTGATAGAAGTGGAAGATAATGGGACGGGAATGGAAGAGAAACGGATGCAGGCATTTCAGATGGGCATAAAGATGGACGGTGGAGATTCAAAAATGAAAAGTATAGGAATCCCCAATATTCTGTCACGTCTGCGGTATCTTTATGGTGACAGAGCTCACTTTATAATGAGTAAAAGCGAAATGGGCGGAGTGCTGATCCATATTGAAATACCCAAATAAAATTTGGACAAAGTTTACAAAGGAATCTTGAAAAAAAGAGAAAAAACAGGAATGTATAACAAAAAGTATTGGATTTTATACAATATTATTGTTATGCATTCTTTTTCTGATTTTACCAATTGTGTAAGATAAAGATGTTCCGGAACACAGAAAAGAAAAAGTGGAGGATATGTATATGGGAATAAGAGGGAAAAACTTACAGCATTATTAGGTGCAGCAGTGATGACAGTATCTCTGTTCAGTGGCTGTGGTTCCGCTTCAGAAAACAGTGGCACTGCGGCAGATACACAGACAGCACAGGAGAATACAGCTGATACAGACAGCCAGGAGAGAACAACTGATACAGAAAATCAGGAGAATACCGGGGATACAGTGACGATATCCATGTGGGGATGGGATGAAGGAACCATCACCAATGTAGCAAAAGAATTTAATAAGGAATATCCCAATATTCAGATCGAATATATTCCGGTATCCGGGTCATCAGATTATACACAGAAGGTACAGACATCTGTAGCAAGTGGTATGGAGCTGCCGGATATTTTATGGCAGGATTACAAGCAGCGTGGTGTGTTGTATGAAATGGATATCTGGGAGGATCTTTCAGCAGATCCCTATAATTATGATACAGAAAAAATGTTCCCATACTGCGCACAGTCAACACGTACCAGAGATGGAAAGATCGTAGGTGTGGAATGGTTTATGAATGCAACAGGTTTAAGCTATAAGAAGGATCTGTGTGAAAAATGGATCGGAACCTCTGATCCTGCGGAACTGGAAAAAATGATCCAGTCATGGGATGATTTTATTGAGATCGGCAAGAAGGTCAAGGAGGACAGTAATGGAACGGTTTATATGTTCTCCAGTGCAGGAGATGCAATGGCTATGATCTCCGGTAATTTCTATGAATCAGCCCCTTCTGTAATAGATGAAAATAACAAACTGGACCTGGAAGGAACCTATGGAGAATCGCTGGCAATCCTGAAGAAGATGATCGATGCAGGTATCGTTAATAATCTGTCCCAGTATTCTGCAGCAGCCAACGCATCCTATGCAGATGAGAATAATATTTTCTATTGTGGAGCAACCTGGTCACCTCATTACAGTATTGAACCCAATGATCCAAACAGTGCTGACAGATGGGGACTTATGGTATCTCCCGGAGTAGCATTTAACCTTGGCGGTACAGCAATGGGTATTACCAATACCAGCCAGCATAAGGAAGAAGCATGGACATTTATCCACTGGCTGACCCAGACAGAAAATGGCGCCTATGCGTGCAGAGACAGCAGTTCCTATCTGACGAACCTGATGAGCATTTATGAAACAGATGATTATCTTGATTATACGATCAGCTGCTATGGAGATATCAAGGCAGGAAAGGTATGGGCTGATGATATTTCCCCGTATATTGAAGGAGCACAGGTATCCAAATATGATGCCCTTCTGGATGAGGTAGGACATGCCATTTGTGAGGCAATGATAAAAGATCCTTCTTTGACAGTAGAAGATGCACTGGGACAGATGGAAGAGCAGATCAAGGCGAAGGCACCGGAATTATATGAATAAAAAAGAAAAGAGAAAGATGCAGATCTCTCCATACCTGTTTATAGCACCCTTCTTTCTTGTTTATATCGGGTTTAACCTGTTTCCTATTCTGTATTCCTTTTATATCAGTTTTACAGACTGGGACGGAATCCATGCGCCGCAATTTATAGGCGTTAAGAATTATATCAGGTTGTTTACGGTTGATCCGTATTTCTGGAAGTCGGTGTTGAATACATTCCTGTTTGTGGCAGTGTGTGTGCCAGCACTGGTATTTGGCGGAATGCTGATGGCAGTGATGCTGAATGCAAAGTGGGTAAAGGGCAAAAGGACTCTGCAATGTCTGAGTTTCCTGCCCTATCTGACCACACCTGTGGCAATTGGCCTGATCTTTGCACTTATTTTTGACTGGCAGACAGGAATCTTAAACAGGGTGCTCCAGGCGGCAGGATGGATGGATACGGCATATGACTGGCTTGGAAGTCCGGGGACTGCAAGAGTGATCGTGATCCTGATGGTAGTATGGAAGTATCTCGGATACAACACCATGTTTTTCCTGTCAGGAATGGCGGGAATATCATCAGATATATATGAAGCAGCGGAAATTGAGGGCGCCGGTACTGTACAGATCTTTTTTAAGATCACAGTACCGCTGCTAAAAAATATTATGGTATTTGTTATGCTTACCAGTATCATAGGAGGACTGCAGTTACTGGAAGAACCGATGCAGTTGTTTTCGGGATGGGCAACTTCCTCGACACAGCTTGGAGGTCCTGGATCATCCTGCCTGACAGTGATGTGGTATTTATATGATACTGCATTTGGAACAACCATGCGGCAGGGACTGGGAGCAGCAATATCATATTCGCTCTTCGTGATCATTGCTGTTTTTGCATTCTTCAGTTACCGATTATCTTACCGTGGAGAGGATGCATATGAATAAAAGCAGAAAACACAGACTGCAAAGTGTCCTGGAAACTTTCTTTGCAGCGCTGATCGTGATTATTTTAATGTTGCCATTTTATATCATGTTTATGATGGGAACTTATTCTACAGCAGAAATATTCCGGATACTCCCCTTTAAACCGGGGAGCCATCTGCTGGAAAATTTAAAACAGCTGATGGCAAGTAATTTTCTGCAGTATTATTGGAACAGCACAAAAGTAGCTGTTTGTACAACAGTTGGGTCGGTACTGATCTCCACAATGGCCGGATTCGGATTTGCCAAGTTTCATTTTAAGGGAAAGGGATTTCTTTTTTCCATGGTGCTTGTGACAATGATGATACCAACACAACTGGGGCTTGTTGCATTTGTGAAGGAAATGAAGGTTCTGGGCTGGATCAATACGCATCTGGCCCTGATCTTCCCCAGTATGGCACATGCATTTGGCGTGTTCTGGATGACACAGTTTATGAAAGACAATGTGCCTGATGAGGTTTTGGAGAGTGCCAAAATTGATGGGTGTAATGATGGAAAAGCATTCATCTTTATCGTAATACCTTTTGTAAGATCAGCCATGGTAACACTTGTTCTTCTGGTATTCATTGCGTCATGGAACAGTTTTCTTGTACCACTGATCTTACTGAATAAACAGGAAATGTATACGATCCCACTGGGAATAACAACCCTTGGAAATTTTTTCCGGGCAGATTATGCTGTTCGTATAGCAGGACTGGCGATGGGGACGATTCCGCTGATCCTGATCTTCGCACTTGGATCAAAATACTTTATTAAAGGACTGATGGCTGGTGCTGTGAAAGGATAGACGGATGGCAGGAAAAGGAGATGAATCATGCAGACAAAAAATATAAAAGCAGATTTCTGCGTTGTGGGAGGTGGTCTGGCAGGGAGCTGCGCAGCCATCGCAGCAGCCAGAAAAGGACTTAAAACAGTTCTGATCCAGGATCGTCCTGTACTTGGAGGAAATGCTTCCTCAGAAATCCGGATCTGGCCAATCGGGGCTGAGGGAGATGAAAATCATGAAACAGGAATTGCAGAAGAACTGCTTCTGGAAAACAGTTACAGAAATCCGAATGGAAACTGGACGATCTGGGACAGTATCATATATGGAAAAGTAAGGTTCTGTGAAAATCTGACATTACTGCTGAACTGCTCCTGCAATGGGGCAGAGATGGAGGGAAAGAAGATCCGTTCTGTAAAGGCATGGCAGACGACAACAGAAACCTGGTATATAGTAGAAGCCGATTATTTTGGAGATTGTTCCGGAGATGGAATCCTGGCACCACTAACAGGAGCGGAGTACAGAGAAGGAAGAGAAGCTAAAAGCTTATATGGGGAATCCTGGTGTAAAGAAGAGGCAGATAACCTGCGGATCGGACAGGGGATCATGCTGCAGGCCAGGGAAATGACCACACCGCAGCCATTTATTGCACCGGAATGGGCATATTCCTATCCGACAGATGAAAGCTTCCCAGCAGGGACATCCCATGATTTCCGGGAACAGAATTTCTGGTGGTTTGAGGTAGGTAATCTGCAGGATACAATTTCGGATGCAGAAGACATTCATACGGAACTGCTGAAAATGGCATTTGGTATGTGGGATCATATTAAAAAGGATCCTAAGCACCATGCAGAGAACTGGGCACTGGACTGGGTTGGATTTTTGCCGGAAAAACAGGAATCCAGAAGATATGTCGGTGATTATACGCTGAATCAGAATGATGTTGAAAACGGAGTGCGATTTGAAGATGCAGTGGCTTATGGAGGATGGCCGGTGGAAGATCACCCGGATTATCCTTATCTGGAAAAGGGATTTCCGATTGGTATGTATCCTGTAAAGAGAGAGTATCATATTCCCTTCCGTTCCTTATATTCAGCAAATATTGAAAATCTTATGTTTGCCGGCAGGGATATCAGTACCTCCCATATGGCGCTGACATCCACAAGAGTAATGCTGACCTGTGCAATCTGTGGACAGGCAATCGGAACAGCGGCTTACCTTGCAGAAAAATATCATATGACACCAAGAGAACTGGGACAGAACAGGATACAGGAATTACAGGATATGCTGATGACGGATGACTGTTATCTTCCTGAGTTTATTGCACCCATATGTGAACTGACAAAAAAAGCAGTCCTGACAGCAACAGAAGGAGATGCAGAGGCACTCAGAAATGGAAAAAACAGGGTTTTGAAGGATGTGGACTACGGATGGTGCGGCAGGATAAATGATGAGATCACCTATACATTTGAAAAGGAAGAAAATGTTCAGGAAGCCGTACTGATCTTTGACAGCGAGTTTACAAGAAATGGTTCGTGGAAGGAACATCACCCTCTGAATATGCCGAATTTCTATCCACTGGAAGGAGGGCATTATCATGTGCCGGATTGCATGGTAAAGGAGTTTGAGCTGAAAGGGAAAAAGGATGGGGGCTGGTATACGATAACAGAAGTAAAAGAAAATTATCAGAGATTTGTCAGGATCCCGGTACATGAGAGGCTGCAGGCGGTCAGGGTGATCCCTAAAAAGGTTTGGGGAGACCGGGAAAAAGTTCATATTTTTGCGTTTGAAGTACGATAGAAATAGAAGAAGAATGGGAAAAACATATTTGTTTATGCCATTCTTCTTTTTTCAGTATGAAAAATAAAGATTTGTCAAATCAGCAAGGGTATTGTATAGTAAATTTATCTTATGAATGGGAAAGGATAGTGAAATGAAAAACAGGAAACTACAAATGATACTTTTGGCTGTATTTGTCATGTTATGCATGGCTACCGGTTGTGGAAAGAGCGGCAAAGCACCTTATGAAGCAACGGTGAGCAAAGTATTTATGTGCGATGATGCATATGCAGGAAGCATAATAGCGATTAATCTTGATGTGACCAATAACACAGGTGACTATATATCAGCCTACACGCCGGTTTATGAAATGACAGTTTCTCTGGATGGAACAAATCTGGAAACTGCTTTTTTGCTTTCTGATAATCCGGAGGCCATTGATAACAGTCAGATGATCGCAGCAGGTGAAACGGGACAGGCACAGGCAGCTTATCTGCTTCCGGACGGGGTATCTGAAGGAACACTTTCTATCCTGGGTGTGGCACTCAGCACTGATGGAAAGTCACAGATCACCGTGCTGGAACAGGATATTGATCTTTCAACAGTAGAGAAAGTAGTATCAGAGGCTGTGTATGATGTTACTCTCGATGAGAAAAAAATCACAGATGATGAAGATGGAAATCCACTTCTGGTACTGGATCTTACTTTTACCAACAACAGCAGTAAAGCTACCAGCTTTGGCAGCGCAGTGGAAATGCAGATTTTTCAGAATGGAGTAGGACTTACGAGTGCGTATCTGCCATACAGACATCCGATGTATGATGAAGAAATGTATGGAAGTGATTATACGGATATTCAGCCAGGTAATTCTATTGCAATAAGAAAGGTATATGGGTTGAATGATCTGGATTCTGATGTAGAACTCAGCTGTATTGATTTTGATTCATTTGATCAGAAGAAGATCCTGGAGGAAACGATTAATTTATCCGGGGTAGAAGCAGTTGTTGCGGAAAGCGCTTATGAATTTTCTGTGGATGAAATCCTGATCGGGTACTCTGATTATAATGATGATTATGTGGTCGTTATGGTAGGAGAATTTACCAATAATTCTGATGAAGATATTTCCTTCAGTACCGCACTGGATATTACAGCAAGACAGTCCGGGATGGAAATGCAGTCTACTTATGTGCCGGGAGCAAGTTCTTATAACTCCAATAATATATCATCTGGTACAACGATCATGGTTGCTCTGGCATGGGAACTGAACAGCAGCGAGGATGATGTTTCCATTACAGTGATTGACAGATACAGCTATAATAAGATGACAGTATTTGAAGAGACATATACGATAGATGAGCTTCTGGATAATACTCTGAATTATATGGATGCAGATGAATTTACGGATGAAGCCATAGATGAAAGCGAATTTGAATCGCTGTAAAGCCTGAACAGGAAACCCTGCGGTTTGACCGCAGGGTTCTTCTTTTTCCTATATGTGCTGGAAACTGTTTTTTGCCACGTCCTTTTGCAGTTCATCGATCATATATCTGACAGTATTCCTGACAAGTTCCTGTAATTCTTCAGAAAAAATATAATATTTTCCACATTCCGACATATCTGGTACAGTGTCTCAGCATTGATTTATACGTTAGCAGATTTTGCCTGTAAAGAAGCAATCAGAGCATCTTTCTCGGCAATGATAGTGTCTTTCTTGGCAAGAGCAGCATCCTTTTCTTCAAGCAGAGCCTTCTGCGTATCAACTTCCTTCTGCAGTTCGTCGATCATATATCTGACAGTGTTCCTGTCCAGTTCCCGTAATTCTTCAGAAAAGAAACCCATAACATTCTCCACATTCCGACACATC
>CACXDC010000062.1 GCA_902766365.1 uncultured Lachnospiraceae bacterium
CAGTATTTCCCGATGGATATCAGCCTTTATGATTCTACCGGAAGAACCAAGATTGCAGATACGACTGGAATTTCTGTCAATATCACCATGCCAATCCCGGATGAACTGGTACAGTATGCGGGCAATAACAAAGCCGGTGCAGTTGCAAACGGAAGTCTGGAGGATCTTGGTGTGAAGTTTACGACAGTAAATGGGGTTCCGTGCATTAACTTTACAGCAACCCATTTCTCACCGTATACGATTTATGTAGATACAGCCAACCTGACAGCTTCAGGTACGATTGATGCAACACCGAAAACAGGCGACCCGATCCATCCCAAGTGGTTCCTGGCAATTGGTATGGCATGTATTTCACTGATCCTGTTCTTTAAGAAGGACAGAGTGTATGTAAAGAAAGCAAGCTGACGGGAATAGTGGAGAAATTATGAGCAGGAAAATAGCGAAACTTCTGAGTGCCATGCTGCTGGCACTTGCCATAGCAGTCACTCAGATTCCTGTGTCAGATGCGCAGGCCAGTGTGGTGGCATCTTCTGACTTTCAGACAGACGGAACTAAATTATTAAGATATACAGGCACGGCACAAACCGTGTCTGTTCCTGATGGGATAAAGGAAATTGGAGAAGAAGCATTTTCAGGGAACGATGATCTGATCCAGGTAGATCTTGGGGATCAGGTAGAAAAAATTGATTACAGAGCCTTTGCGGACTGTGGAAGCCTCCGGACTGTGAGGTGCGGAAATGGGGTACAGGATATTGGCATGGGTGCGTTCAGTAATGATACGTCGCTTGTCAATGTATCACTGGGAGATCAGGTGAAGGATATTGGAAGCGGTGCCTTTGCCGGCTGCAGCAGCCTGAAAAGTGTGGATCTCTCTGCAGGTAATACCTATTTAAGCTACAGCAATGGTGTTATTTATGATGATGAACAGAAGATCATCTATGCACTTCTTCCAGGTTATGAAAAGGAAGCATTTACGCTCCCGTCTACCGTAGAGGAGATCAAAGCATATGCTTTCTGGGGAAATCCGTATCTGTCTTATGTAAAGCTTGACAGTGCACTGACGAATATTCCGGCATATGCTTTTTCAAACTGTATGAATCTCCAGGAGGTTTCGATTCCTCTTCCGGTAAGAACCATAGAAGCAGATGCATTTCAGGATTGTGTGAATCTGACCAAAGTCAATCTGCCGGAGTCTGTCAATAATATTCATGATACAGCTTTTGATGGATGCAGTAAGGTGGAATTTGAAACGGTTCCGGGAACCTATGGGGCTACCTATGCAGCTGACAGGAAGGCATCCCAGGCAGATAATGTAGAATATGAAGAAACTGGAGATACACAGGTAGTTTCACCGGATGCAGTTACAGGAAATGCCGATACACAGAGTACAGGAACGCCTGATGCTGCAGCAGCGCAGCCATCAGCATCCCCTTCGGCGACAGTACCCCCTGAGGTTCACGTGGTTCAGGGAAGCTACAACAGTGAAAAACTGCTTGGAGAATCCAGTATTGTAGCCGGAAAGGCGGTTGTGTTTATTGACAATAAGCAGTCTGATGTAGTTGCCGGAAACAATGGAAAAATTAATCTGCAGGATGCGGCAGCTACAGATAATGGAGAAGGAGACTCTGAAAGTCTTGGATCTGTGCTGGCACAGAATGCGGAAAAGGGAAAGGATTTCCCCAAATATACGGTAGTCGGCGATAAGATCGCTTCCAAGGCCTATTATCAGGACGGAACGATGGAAACCTATACGATAGATGACGGAATCCGGGAGATCGGAGAGTTTGCCTTTGCAAGAAGTGCCCTTAAGGAGATCCAGATCCCGGACGGCGTCACAGCGATTGGCTATGGTGCCTTTTATCACTGTGACAGTCTGACGGATGTATCTATTCCGGACAGTGTGACGCAGATTGAAGGCAATGCTTTTGCGAAGACACCATGGATCCAGAATGCGATGAGATCCTCAGCTTCCTATCCGTATCTGGTTGTTGGAGACGGTATATTACTTGCCTATGATGGAAATGACAGTGTTGTTAACATCCCGGCAGGGGTAAAAAGGATCGCACCGGAATGCTTCAGGGATCATATGGGTATCACAGCGGTAAATCTGCCTGACAGCCTGATCGAGATCGGTGAAAATGCTTTTGCGGGCTGTAAGAATTTAAAAACGGTAAATGGTGGAAAAAGCTGTAAAGCGATTGATGCCGGAGCATTTCAGGACTGTCCGTTATCAAAGATCGTGATCCCTGCTTCAGTAGAAAGCATCGGAATCGCAGCCTTTGACAGCAAAGGGGGAACCGATACGGTGACCTTTGAGGGAGATACACTGCCGGTCATGACACTGGGAAGCAGTGCAGAGCGGCTTTCCATGCCACAGGCAAGGAACCTGGTATTTTCCGGCTGTAAAACTGCTATTGTCAGTGACCAGATCACAGATTTAACGGGAACCGTGCTGGAGAATGGAACCTTTGGCATGAAGGGAAGTGTCAGACAGGAGAATCAGAATACACTGGCGGAACTGACAGGACCGCAGGCACAGACGACGGAAGAGGGGGTCAGCGTCCGGATAAACAGCAGCCAGATCAGAAATAATGGAGCTGATACCATGGCGACCATGCCGGGAAATGATGGCAGTTATCTGCTGATTGTTGAGGACTCCGATGATGCTGCTGCAAAAATCGCTGCTGCTTATGGGGAATTATATGGAGGGGTGCAGCCCTCTGACCTGAAAGCATTTGATATTTCCCTGAAAGACAGTACAGGACAGATTCCCATAAAGAGACTGGGAAGACAGTATATGACAATACAGATTCCTGTGCCAGATGG
>CACXDC010000063.1 GCA_902766365.1 uncultured Lachnospiraceae bacterium
ATAAGCTTCCCGGCATATTCTGCTGCCATTTTCCCGGTCTCGTTCAGTTCGATCCTGTTTTTGCCCCGTGAAAACAGCTGCACCCCAAAGCTTTCCTCCAGATGCTGCATGGATCTTGTAACAGATGGTGTCGAAATATGGAATTTTTCTGCTACTTTGGACAATGTCCCCAGCTCTGCAAACGATGCAAACTGATCAAGTTCATATAAATCCAGCATGATTATCTCCTGTTTACTTTTCATTTTATGAAAAGCAGATTTCGATATCAATAGTGTACATTCTAATAAAATCCATGTAAAGTTGAAATCAGAAAAAACTTACATTTCACAGACAGGAGGTAAATTGTTATGGAATATGTAACTTTGAATAATGGCATCAAAATGCCGAAACTTGGATATGGTGTTTATCAGACACCCCCGGAAGACACAAAGCGCTGTGTACTGGATGCGATTGAAATCGGATACCGCAGCATCGATACCGCACAGGCTTATTACAATGAAGAGGGTGTAGGCGCTGCTCTCAGCGAATGCGGCCTGCCCCGTGAAGAATTTTTCCTGACAACCAAAGTATGGATCACCAATGCTGGATATGAGCAGGCAAAGGCTTCCATTAAAGAATCCATGGAAAAGCTGCATACAGATTATCTTGATCTTCTGCTGATCCACCAGCCCTTCGGTGATTACTATGGAACCTATCATGCTATGGAAGATCTGTATAAGGAAGGAAAGCTTCGTGCTATCGGTGTTTCAAACTTTGGTCCTGACCGCTACCTTGACATCCAGCACTTCTCAGAAATAAAGCCCGCTGTCAACCAGATTGAAACCCACGTTTTCCAGCAGCAGAAGGTTGCAAAGGAATATCTGCAGAAATATGGCTGCCAGATTGAATCCTGGGGACCCTTTGCAGAAGGACGTAAAGATATGTTCACCAATCCTGTCCTGACCAAAATTGGTGCAAAGTATGGAAAGACTGCTGCCCAGACTGCTCTGCGCTTCCTTCTTCAGAGTGACGTGGTTGTTATTCCCAAGTCTGTTCATAAAGAAAGAATGCAGCAGAACTTTGATGTATTTGATTTCACACTGAGTACAGAGGATATGGCTGCCATCGAGGCACTCGATGAAGGAGAAAGCCTGTTTTTCTCCCACTATAATCCAAAGACTGTAGAGTGGTTTATGTCTATTCTCTAAGAAGCGACAAAACCTCTCCAATATCCCCATCAATACAGACAGATTGTTTCTTAATCTCATCCGGTGGTGTATGCCTCGTCGTAATTCAGACAGGCATACACCACCGGTATTATCCTGCCAATATATACCTGCTGCTTCTTGCCCGCCCATCTTGTAAAAGCAGACCGGTTTTGACCATTTTTCTGATCAGCCGGGAAGCGGTGGACGCACTGATACCAAGCAGTTCTTCAGCCTCTGGTCTTGTAATGGCTCCATGCTCCCGGACATAGGCCAACACTCGCTGCTCATTCCTATCCGATTTCAAAACGGGGGTGGACGGAATATTCTCAATTGATGCAGGAGCGTCCTTTGTCTCGTATTTTGCGTTGATGTTAGGCAGCGTAATCTTAAAGCTGTTCTTTGTGGTGGAAATCACGGGTTTTTCCGAAGTACCCTCGTATGTCTCCATGATCTTTGTAAGCCCTGTGCCGTATGCCTCAATCAAATGCAGCCGATAAAATACGTTTGCAAGATTTTGGTTTCTGCACACAGAAATACCTGTTAAAATATCTTCTAAATCGATTCCGGGCATAAGGCCGCCGATGGACACGAATTCAATGCGGTCATCGTAAATGCTGATCAGAGCGCTGGCACTGAAGGAATAGTCCCGGTGGACGAGGAGGTTTAGTAGCGCCTCTCTGACGGCAATCACCGGGTAGTCCCGAACATCAATGCGTGAGAGCTTTTCAATGGTGGCACGGGTCTGATTGCGAAAGTCGATATACTCATAAACGTCATTCATCTGCTTCATCAGAGAGCCGCCGAACTCCCGGCGATCCTTGAAAACCATCTGTTTGGTTCCCTGAAAAACAGCTACCTTAATGGTGTGGGGATTCTGGTCAGACAGGAGCAATGCCAGATTGCTGTATAGACCGTCATTATCCACGAGCTTTAGCGTGCGCATTTGCTGCGATCCAAACTCCACCTTACGGAATTGAAATTCTTTTTCAGTTGCCTCAAATGTAAGTTCCTGATCCAGACAGCGCATCGTTTCAAAGCGGTCTCCGTCCGTTTCCTTGATCATGCGGCGAATGGCAGTATCGGTGGCCGGGACAGAGGAATAGCCCTGCCGGACATAGACACCCTCCGGGCGCATTCCCTTTTTTGCAATGTAATACGGACGGTCTGTGCCACGCTGAACATTGATCTCAATGATTTTCTTTCCGGCTTCCTCAATGGTCTTGTAATGAAGAAACATAGTGACATCCGGCTTGATGGAATCCCGAACCATGTTGCTGACTTGCAGCGCCGTGCCGTCCGGGTCATCCAAACCGACCACTTCACCGTCATCCCGGATGCCTATATACAGCGTGCCGCCGTCACTGTTTGCAAAGGCAATGATTTCCTTTTTAATGTCGTCCACAACAACCGACTTCAATTCTACGGTTTCGCTTTCCTGATAAGGCATATCGTCAACTCCTTTGGCAAATTTATCTCGTCATCATTATAATGAATCTCGTCAATGATGTCAATGTTTTTGACTTGATTTTGAAACTGTGATGACGAGATAATCTGATCATTCCCATGTTTTCAGGAAAAATACAACCAGACGCACAAAAGAGAGCAACCACTATCTCGTCAATCATGTCGTCATATCTTCGCATAGATGGTTGGATAAAGTGTCCCGAATTTTACATATGATTCAGGACACCTGGTGCAAATCAGGGAAACGAGCTGGGTCCGATGTAACGAATATGATATATTTTTCGTTACATTATAGGATGCATACTGCTTCTTTAGAGCTACGTAAGAATTTTCCCAATATCCCCGTCAATGCAGATAGATTGCTTTTCGATTTCTCCCGGGCAGACGGCCTGGCCACGGTTGATGCAGGCATAAGTAGCTTTTGGATTCTTTGCTGTCATCTGCCAGAAGGGATACTTGATAATACCGGGGGTATTATATCCAACCCCAAGCTCCAGAAACAGAATCTTTGGATTCTTTCTCGTCCGCAGAAAATTCTCATATCTTTCCGCTGCCCTGTGCCAGCCCTCATCTTCCACAAAGGTGGCATCCGCACGCAGATTCATGGTAAGAGGTCTTCCGCAGTGTGGACAGACCGGAACGAGCTCAGACGGTATCGTTCTCTGTAATCTTCTTTCTGAAACCAGTCTTCCATCTTCTCCAATCTCATATCCCTGTGCCAGTACCATCTTCCCTACTTCCTCTTCATTATCATACGTTTCCTGGCAGCACGGCTCACTGCACTGGAACAGCCCATAATCACCCTGGGTATAAAACAGCCGCTTTTTGTCAAACCCGACTTTCTGGAAACAATGATCCACATTTGTTGTGATCACGAAATAATCCTTATCCTTCACCAGCTCCAGAAGCCTGTCATACACCGGCTTTGGCGCATCCATGTACCGGTTGATATAAATATACCGGCTCCAGTACGCCCAATATTCCTCCAGCGTCTCATAAGGATAAAAGCCTCCGGAATACATATCATGGAAACCGTACTTTTCTTCAAAATCAGAAAAATACTGTCTGAATCTCTCTCCACTGTATTCAAAGCCCGCTGATGTGGAAAGTCCTGATCCGGCGCCGATCACAATGGTATCTGCCCCACTGATCTTTTCTTTTAATTCTGTTATCTTATCCGAGTAATCTCCGGTAGATTCTTTCATCTTCTTCTTTAAAAACATTGAATATCACCTGAATTCCTGAATTTGTCTTTTCTTTAAATTCTCTGACTGTCTGTACTGCGATCTGTGCCGCTTTTTCATTTGGAAACATAAACACACCCGTTGAAATACAACAGAATGCGATACTTTTTACTCTGTGCTCCTCTGCTATGCGAATGCAGGACTCATAACAGGATGAAAGCAGCTTCTCATGCTTTCCGGTAAGCCATCCCTGCACAATAGGCCCTACCGTATGGATCACATGATCGCAGGGCAGATTAAAAGCCGGTGTGATCTTCGCCTGCCCTGTGGGTTCTTCATATCCCTGCTGCCGCATCATATTATCACAGTAATTTCGAAGCTGGATCCCCGCATAGGTATGAATGCAGTTATCAATGCAGTTGTGGCATGGCTGATAGCACCCGGTCATACCGCTGTTGGCAGCGTTGACGATTGCTCCCACCTGAAGCCTTGTAATATCGCCCTTCCAGATATAGAGATCCGGCTGCAGTTCTTCCATATCTTCCAGTGTCACGACTCCTTTTTCTTCCCGTACCTGCTGCAAATACGCATCCTGGACAGTCAGGAATTCCTCATTGATATCCTTTGGCATACGCACATTCATAAGGGAACGCAGCATGTCCTTCTGTTCCTGTATATCATCAGGTATTTTATAGTCTCTGTAATGTATATTTTCATCAAGCAGCTTCTGGATCAGCCATTTTCTCCGTTCATCCTGTTCCATGTTAAGGCCCCTTTCCATCCTGATATATCTGTCCCTATATTATCTGTTACCACTTACGTGTATCATTTCAGTCTCTCTCTATCGCCTTCACCGGACAGTTCTCATAACAGCTTCCACAGTGCAGACAATGATTCTGGTTTATCACATATGGTTTTCCTTCATCAATACATCTCTGTGGACAAACTCTTTTGCACTTACCACATCCGATACATTTCTCTGTGATATGATATCCCTTCTTTTTCAGGGTAACACTTCCAAGGCTATATGTCCCCCTGAATATGGGATTCACTCCCAGATTAAAGTACTCCATTTCGCCTGCTCTTCCTCTGCCACTGCATAAGCCTTTCCGGACATTCGGATCATTTCCTTGTATCTGGTATAACACAAAATCTGTACCCTGCCATCCTCCTGAAGCTCTCTGCAGAAATTTTTTCCTCTTGCAGTAAAAAAGTATATTGCATCCTTTTCATAATGAATAGCACTGATATTCCTGATCTGCGGTGCTCCTTCCTGATCGACCGTGGCAAAGGCAAGCACACCTACCAGTTCCATTTTCTTAAGACATGTTTCCAGATCCATCTTTTATCCTCTCCTCTTGTAGTATCCATGACACTGATACCGGTCTTTCCTATTCTACTCTACGATCCTGATCCTTCCCGGCTTCCTTGGTTTACTGTGCGGCTGCTCCCCGTTTATATATCCAAGGATCACAAAGCCCTGGCAGGCATAACCCTCCGGTACTTCCCACTCCTTCATCAGCCTGTATCCTTCCTCTGATGCAAAGGTTTCATAACCTCTTGATACGATACAGGATGCAATGCCAAGCTCTGTTGCCTGCAGAACCATGTTTTCCATCATACAGAACGCATCCGCTGTCTTAAAAAGAAAATTATCCTGGCAAAATACACAGACTACCGTAGGTGCATCATAAAATCCGTTCTTTATCGTCGGATCATCAATGGTGCTTGGCTGCTCCTTTGACACATAATTTCCTGCCAGATGAGTTCGGTCAAACTTCGCCATATTCAGCTTTCCTATATGTGTTGCAAGATCCCTGTTATGGACTGCAACCATCATGCTTCTCTGTCCGCCTCCGGCATTCGGTGCAAAGTTTCCCGCTTCCAGGATCTTCTCAAGATCCTCTCTGCTGATTTGTTCCTCTGTATATTTCCGAATAGAATGTCTTGCCTTGATAATATCCATTAACATGGCAGTTCCTCCCCTGTGATCTCATTTCTTGTTTTCCAGCACTGCGGATCAGCTCCATAGAAATTTCCCGTGGTGCCACTTGCCACAGCCGGACATCCCCGGCACCATGCCTTCAGTTCACATTTACTGCACTTTTCAAATTTATCGTACTCTCTGTACTTCTCCATCTGACAGATCCACACATCTGTCAGCCTGTCTTCAAATACATTTGCTACCCGGCTGTCCGTTACTCTCCTGCAGGCCATCACATCTCCGTTTGAAGCTATGGTGATATGACAGTTTCCACAGTTACAGCCTCCATAGATCATCCCGTCTTTTGCATTCTGTGGTAACTGAAACTGCCCGGTTTCATATTCATATAGCGTCCAAAGGTGATCCTTTTTATTAAAATAAGTTTCGCATCCTGCTGCCTCATAAACTTTAAACTTGGCATCACAGATTTCCAGAAGTTTTCTGTACTCCTGTGGTGTCATACTGGTATCCACCTCACCGCCTGTCGGAACATAACGTGAAAAGGCAAATACCTTTACCTTTGCTTTTACAACTTCGTCAATAATGTCAGGTATCTCTTTCATATTTGTTTTGGAAACGGTGCTCATGATGATACTCTTGATTCCGGCACGGTTCAAACATCCAATCTTTTCAATCGTCAGGTCAAAGCTTCCCGGCTTCCGGAACCAGTCATGTGTTTTCCTCATTCCATCCAGAGACATCTGATATTTTTCACATCCACATACCTTCAGCATCCTGCAGATCTCATCATTTAAATGAAACGGATTTCCCATAATGGTAAATGGAATGTTCTTGCTTTTCAGAAGCACCATAAGCTTCCAGAAATCCGGATGAAGAACAGGATCTCCGCCGGTAATATAAAAATAGGGCACTCTGTGATATACCTTGCAGAAATCCTCGCAGTTTGCAATTACTTCCTGCATCTGTTCATATGTCATACTTTTCAGTTCCTTACATCCTTCTCCTGAAAAAATATAACAATGCTTGCACCGCTGATCACATTCATCTGTAATGTGCCACTGAAATGAAAAATACTGGCTCATCCTGTTCCTCTCCTTCCTTCTTTTGTACTTTCTGCTTACTTGTCAGATGCTCCGCATGCTGTGCCACAGGCTGCTGGCTTCTCTTCCTTGTCTGCTGCTCCACACGCTGTGCCGCAGGCTGCTGGTTTTTCTTCCTTGCCTGCCGTTCCACATGCTGTGCCACATGCCGCAGGTTTTTCTTCCTTGTCTGCTGCTCCACACGCTGTGCCGCAGGCTGAAGACTTCTCTGCCTTGTCCTCTTTGTTCCATCCAAAAATGTTTGATAATGCCATGATTTTTCCTCCTGTTGTAAAAGACTGATGGGCTTTCCGCCCCGTTGCACCTTTAGAATATCAGCCATTTTCCATCAGAAAAAGTACGCACTTTTTTATTACATAGTCACCTTTTTGTAACTGCTGGACAGGTTCTGATCCTTATGTTACATTGTATTTGATACTTACATCACATTTGAAACTAATGGAGGAAATCACACCATGTTGACAAAAGATGAATTACCGGAATGCCCTGTGGCAACTACAGTTCAATTAATTGGAAGCAAATGGAAACTGCTGATCATGCGAAATCTCCTTTCAAGACCATGGAGATTTAATGAATTAAAAAAGGACCTCGATGGCATCAGCCAGAAAGTTCTGACTGACAGCCTGCGATCCATGGAAGAAGACGGGATCATTACAAGAACCGTTTATCCTGAGGTTCCGCCCCGTGTAGAATATGCCCTCAGCGAAATCGGTGAATCCATGCGGCCCATTCTCAATGCCATGCAGGAATGGGGCACCAATTATAAGGAATCTTTTCAGTAAAATAATGTAAGGAGCAAAATTATTTCACCCCTTACACTGAACTATTTCTCTATTTACAAATTAGCTTCATCACAGTATAATACAGACTATATTGTATAGAATATAATGTGCTGATGGATCGGTGTCTATACTTAGATGCTTTAGTCCTAAGGTGCAGATTAGAACAAAAAGGGCTTCCTGTACGGTATCTGCTTGTGTCAGATGCTTTAGTCAGGAGGTTCTTTTATTTACCCCACTTGAGATAATCATAGATCATAATTAATCTTCTGATATTGGTTCTGATTGCAGGCTTTGAATCCTGAAGAATATTTATATCATTTTCAAATATTTCGTTTAAAACAATTTCCAATTCTTCAACATTTATATCTTTTTCAGGCAAATGAGCTATTAATCTTGTTGCTTTTTCCAGAGAATCTTTTTCATTCTCCCATATTTGTTTAACTGTTTTATATTTATCTAATTTATATCTGTTCTTCTTTATTGTTTTTGATATGATATAATCAAAATCTTGCTTTTTTGCCAGTTCAACACAATCCGGATAATTTCCTTTGGCTTTTGATAAATATTTATTAACTGGCAATCTTCCAGAATTTTGTTTAACCAGATCCTTAAATGCATACTGTAGCAAATCGTCTGCTGAAAACTCTATATCTTCAACAACAATATTTTTATACCATTCATCTGCTTTAAGTCCATGAAGTCCTTTTAGCCCAAAATCATTATATTTTCCAATAGCCATTACCAGTTCTTCATCCTGAACCCTTTCATCTTCAATAGATGCAACTCTCATATTAGCCGTTGGTTTATTTGTGACAGTAAAATCATATAATTCTTGCTTAAATCGTCTGAGAATTCTTACTGGTAACTTAGACCTTTTTCCTTCCAGAGCTCTATACAGTAATTTAAAATCTTCAACAACAATCCTTTTCATAGAAAGCGGTTTATCATCTACCATTATGGTATAAGGTGACACTTCTATTCCCATTTTTTCAGACTGATACTCTACAAAAACAAATCTATCTTCCAAGGTCTTAATCTGCTGCATGTCTAAGCAATCTATTATAGATTTAATAATCTTCTGAATATTAACATCACTAATGGAATATCCCATAAAAATTATTGGATATTCTATAAAAATAGTCATTA
>CACXDC010000064.1 GCA_902766365.1 uncultured Lachnospiraceae bacterium
CGGAGCATCCACCTTTGGAGTGGGTGCTTTCTGTTTGATTAAATATTATCATCATATAGCTGATAATTCAAGAGGGTTCTCTGAATTGAATAAGTTTTTTGAGGTTTTTGCCGATATAAAAAGAAAGCAGTGAAACGGATTTCAACAGATGCTTTCAGGGAGGATGAAGAGTGGCGATGAATGTCACTCAGGATTACAGCAGATTTTACAAAGGCACCGGATCTGTATGAAGAGATCAACAAGCTGAATTCCGATATCATCAACCATAAAAACGGAGAAAAGTATGGTACAAAATTTCTGGAGCTTTTTAAACGTGCAGACAAGGTGATCAATGGTCTTTCTGCTGACGGAAAGAGGACAAAACGTGAGAAACCAGAGCAGCCTGACAGATTCATGGCTGAATGCCAGCAGGAACCGCTTTATGAAGTGGATTGCCGGATAAAATAAAAAAAGCTGTCTGGAATGATGCTCTGTGTGAGTGACCGGAATGTCATCACAGAAGAGAAAGAGAGCAAAAGAAAACCAGATTGTAAACCACAATTGTTAACCATTAAATAAAAACTGGTTGACAATTAAAACCTGCCATGTTATTCTGTCTAAGGTTCCTGAAGGAACATACTACAGAAAGGCTGGTTTTTCAAATGACAACACAGACAGCAACAAGAAGTAAAACTTATGACATGGTATACATAGCAGTATTCGCAGTTCTGATCGCAATCTGTTCCTGGATATCCATTCCCACAACAGTTCCCTTTACCCTGCAGACCTTTGCCGTATTTCTGGCAGTTGGTGTTCTTGGCGGTAAGAGAGGAAGTCTTTCCGTACTGATTTATATTCTGCTTGGTGCAGTTGGAATTCCTGTATTTGCAGGATTCTCCGGAGGATTTGGTATCCTTCTTGGCAGCACTGGCGGTTACATTATCGGATTCCTGTTCTCAGCACTTCTGATGTGGGGCATGGAGACACTGCTTGGTAAGAAGACCTGGGTACTTGGCTTATCCATGGTACTTGGACTGATCGTATGCTATGCGATCGGAACGGTATGGTTCATGGTAGTATATACGAAGAATTCAGGACCGGTTGGTCTGGCAGCAGTTCTTTCCTGGTGCGTGATTCCTTTCATTATCCCGGATCTTGTGAAGATTGCACTGGCACTTGTATTAAGCAAGAGACTTTCCACAATCCTGAAGCTGAACTGATTTTTATGGATATTACAGAAAAGAAAGAATTCAGACTGCGTCCTCATCATGGCATGTGCCTCTCCTTTTTTGAAGGAAAGGGCTACAGCAGCGAATTTACAGCACATATGGCGAAGATGAAGGAAATCCTGACAGAGCAGAATCCGATGATCACACTGGTAAGAGAAACAGACGATATCTGCTGTGCCTGTCCCCACAATAAACAGGGGGTCTGCGATGCGGCACAGAAGGTTTATGAATATGATACCGGTGTACTGGAAAGCTGCGGCCTGCAGGAAAATGAGAAACAGCCCTTCCTCACTTTCTACAGACAGGTGGCAGAACAGATCCTGGATCAGGGAATCGGAGAAAAGATCTGCGGAAATTGTCAGTGGAGCAGTATCTGTTACAGATCGGTATAAAATCCCCTTTTATACAAACTATAATGATGCAGAAACGCATCGAGAAGAAGCGAACCGTTTACGGCTTCGCTTTTTTCTTTATCAGAAGTCCGACAGGAAAATGAATCACCTGCAGAAAGCCGCTCCGGGTGCCACTGTACGCCCACGACAGGAAGATAGTGATGGCACAGCCCTTCCACCACACCATCATCACAGTACTGGATATAGGACAGAGAAGGAGCCTTCAGATCCACTCCCTGATGATGGGCACTGTTTACCACAAACCGTTCCCCGTAAAGCCGGTAAAGAACAGTGCCCGGCAGTGCAAAGGTTTCATGGTACTGATCCCCTTTCGTGTACTGATGGCGGTCAGCAGATGGCAGATCCTGATGGATGTCACCGCCAAAGAAAATGTTGATGAGCTGCATTCCCTTGCAGATGCCAAGAACCGGTTTCTTCTCAGAGACGAAGGCTTTCAGGACAGAAAGCTGCAGTCTGTCAAGAACCGGATCAAAGCTGCGGGAACCACAGTTGAGCTGACCAAACAGGACAGGATCAATATCACCGCCGCCAGGAAGAAGAAGGGCGTCATACGATGAAATTTCCGGAACGTGAAGTGAAGTTGTGCAGGCGGCACCAAGGCTTCGGAGGGCATTTTCATAATTGGTGGTTTTTCCGGATTCTCCGGCAACGAGAATTTTTTTCAATGGAACTCTCCCAAAAAAGTGATATTTCTGTTATGCTGTAGTAGAATATATGAGGAAGGAAAGAAAGATATGAGAATTGGAATGGGATATGATGTTCATAAATTAACAGAGGGAAGAGACCTGATCATCGGAGGTGTTACGATCCCTTATGAAAAAGGGCTTCTTGGTCATTCGGATGCGGACGTGCTCCTGCATGCCATTATGGATGCCCTGCTTGGAGCAGCAGCCCTTGGAGACATTGGCAAGCATTTCCCGGACAGTGACCCGGCTTATAAAGGTATTTCTTCCTTAAAGCTTCTTTCCCATGTGGGAGAATTGCTGCAGGAGAATGCCTTTTTTATAGAAAATATTGATGCTACGATCATTGCACAGGCACCGAAGATGCGTCCCTATATTGACACGATGCGAAAGAATATCGCAGATACCCTGCAGATTTCCATAGATCAGGTCAATGTAAAGGCGACTACAGAGGAAGGCCTTGGCTTTACCGGCAGTGGGGAAGGGATTTCTTCACAGGCGATCTGCCTGCTGACAAGCCCCCTTTCTGTGGGAGCCATTGATGTGATGCAGGAGCAGAGAGGATGCGCCGGCTGCAGTGGATGTATCGGAAGACAGTAAGAAAGAAGGATGATATAAGATGTACGACAGTAAATCCATGAAGGCAGAGGAATTTATCTGCCATGAGGAGATCGAGAGCACACTTGCTTTCGCAGATGAGAACAAAAACAATAAGGAAATGATCCGCCAGATCCTTGACAAGGCCAGGGAGTGTAAAGGACTTTCCCACAGAGAGGCATCGGTCCTGCTTGCCTGTGAGGATCCGGAGGTGCTTGCAGAGATGGAAGCCCTTGCCAGGGAGATCAAGAAGAAATTCTACGGGAACCGGATCGTACTGTTTGCTCCGCTGTATCTGTCGAACTACTGTGTGAACGGCTGTGTTTACTGTCCGTACCATCATCAGAACGGCCATATTCCGAGAAAGAAGCTGACCCAGGAGGAGATCCGTCAGGAAGTGATCGCCCTGCAGGATATGGGACATAAGAGGCTGGCGATTGAAACCGGTGAGGATCCCGTGAACAATCCTATCGAATATGTGCTGGAAAGCATCAGAACGATCTATTCCATCCAGCATAAAAACGGGGCGATCCGCCGTGTGAATGTCAATATTGCGGCAACGACCGTAGAAAATTACCGGAAATTAAAGGAAGCAGGAATCGGAACCTATATCCTTTTTCAGGAAACCTATCATAAGGAAAGCTATGAACAGCTCCATCCAACAGGTCCGAAGCACAATTATGCGTACCATACAGAAGCCATGGACAGAGCCATGGAGGGCGGTATTGATGATGTGGGACTTGGGGTATTGTTTGGACTTGAAATGTACCGCTACGAATTTGCAGGCCTTCTGATGCATGCAGAGCATCTGGAAGCTGTGCATGGCGTAGGACCGCATACGATCAGCGTACCGAGGATCAAACGGGCAGATGATATCGACCCGGATACCTTTGACAATGGGATCAGTGATGAGATCTTTGCGAAGCTCTGTGCCCTGATCCGGATCAGCGTGCCTTACACGGGCATGATCATTTCCACGAGGGAGAGCCAGCAGGTAAGGGCGAAGGTGATCGATCTTGGCGTATCCCAGATCAGCGGTGGTTCCAGGACAAGTGTTGGTGGTTATACAGAAGAGCTTCGTCCTACCGACACAGAGCAGTTTGATGTATCCGATCAGCGTACACTGGATGAGGTAGTCCGCTGGCTGATGGAGACAAAGCACATTCCGTCCTTCTGTACAGCCTGCTACCGGGCAGGAAGGACCGGTGATCGTTTCATGAGCCTGTGTAAGAGCGGGCAGATCCAGAACTGCTGTCATCCAAATGCCCTGATCACGCTGAAGGAGTTCCTGGAAGATTATGCCAGTGCAGAGACAAAGGCGATCGGTGAAAGGATGATCCGGGAGGAACTTTCAAATATTCCGAAGGAACAGGTAAGAAAGGTGACGGAAGAATATCTGACGAAGATCGGGCAGGGAGCGAGGGACTTCCGTTTCTGACAGAGTACAGAATGGCAGAATGAAATGATCAGGGAAGGAGAAGTGAAGCATGGCAACACTGAATCAGACACCGGGGGCTGACCGGATCCAGATCGCATTCTTTGGAAGAAGGAATGCCGGCAAATCCAGTCTGGTCAATGCAGTGACCGGGCAGGAGATGTCCATTGTATCAGAGATAAAGGGAACGACCACGGATCCCGTGACGAAATCCATGGAGATCCTTCCTTTGGGGCCGGTAGTGATCATTGACACACCGGGGCTTGATGATGAGGGAACTGTCGGGGAAATGCGTGTCAGGAAGGCCAGACAGGTGCTGAACAGGGCAGATATCGCTGTCCTGGTGGCAGATATCACCAGAGGTCTTACCGGGATGGAAGAGGAACTGATTACCCTTTTTCAGAAGAAAAGGGTTCCCTATCTGATCGTATATAATAAGAAGGATCTTGCAGGGGAAGACCCTTCCTGCCGGAAGGTCCTGAAAGAAAATGAAATTGCAGTCAGTGCCCTGAAAAGGGAAAATATAGAGCAGCTGAAGGAAAAGATCGGAAGTCTGGCAGAGAAAATGGGAGAGGAGAAGCAGGTCGTCGGGGATCTTCTGAAAAAGGAAGATCATGTGATACTGGTAACGCCCATTGATTCGTCTGCTCCAAAGGGGAGGATGATCCTTCCCCAGGTAAAGGTGATCCGGGATATCCTGGATGTGCACGGAACCTTAAGTGTGACACAGACAGAGGAGCTGCCAGCACTTCTTTCGTCCTTAAAGGAAAAACCGAAGCTGGTGATCACGGACAGTCAGGCCTTTGGATGCGTAAAGCAGATGGTGCCGGAGGAAATTCCGCTGACCTCCTTTTCGATTCTGTTTGCC
Organism: uncultured Lachnospiraceae bacterium; assembly: GCA_902766365.1. Taxonomy (GTDB): domain Bacteria; phylum Bacillota; class Clostridia; order Lachnospirales; family Lachnospiraceae; genus Suilimivivens. The sequence goes on from CACXDC010000064.1 coordinate 5,205, forward strand.
AGATATAAGGGGGTACTTGCAGGGGCTGTACAGGGAGCAGCAAGCATAGAAGGCCTGCAGGAGGGGGACAGGATCCTGATCTCCGAGGGCTGTACCCATCACAGGCAGTGCGAAGATATCGGAACCGTAAAGCTGCCGGCCTGGATCGAAAAGCATACGGGCAAAAAGTTTGTATATGAATTTACTTCAGGTGGAGGTTTCCCGGAAGACCTTTCCGGTTATGCACTTGTAGTGCACTGCGGCGGCTGTATGCTGAATGAAAGAGAGGTCAGAAGCCGGGAGAGAATGGCAGCGGAGAGCAGTGTTCCCTTTACCAATTACGGGATCCTGATCGCTTATATGAATGGGATCCTGAAAAGAAGCCTTCAGCCATTTCCGGAGCTGGCAGAACTTGCAGGGAAACTGTGGGGAACAGATGACGGATCCGGAGACAGCAGGATACCTGTGAAAGCCACACAGACAGAGACGATTTAGCAGTTGACAAAACCGCTGCTTCTTCATATTCTGTTATAGAAAGAATTTTTTCCGGTCCGGTATTTTTGACGGAAAAGAATACATGACAGGAGCAAAAAATGGGACTGATTCAGAGTGTAAAAGAGGAGATGGCCATCATCAAGGAACGGGATGCGGCGATCCACTCCTCTATGGAAGTTTTTTTATATCCAAGTTTCAAGGTAATGCTGCGATATCGCGTTGCCCATAAGCTTTATCTCAAAAAACATTATTTTCTCGCCAGATGGGTTTCCCAGAGGGCAGTAAGGAAAACAGGAATTGAGATCCACCCCGGAGCACAGATCGGCAAGGGCTTCTTTATCGATCATGGATCCGGTGTTATTATAGGAGAAACCACGATCATTGGCGACAATGTCACCCTGTATCAGGGAGTGACCCTTGGAGGAACCGGTAAGGAAAAGGGAAAGCGTCATCCTACGCTTGGCAGCAATATCATGATCGGAGCTGGAGCCAAGGTGCTTGGTTCCTGTACCATTGGTGACAACTGCAAGATCGGAGCCGGCAGCGTGGTACTTGAGAATGTACCGGCAGGCAGTACGGTTGTTGGTGTACCGGGACGTGTCGTGAAGCGGATCAACCCTGACCATCCGCAGGATGAACTGGATCAGATCCATTATCCGGATCCGGTATGGGAGGCGATCACATCCCTGCAGCACAGCAATGCGGAGATTACCAATCAGCTCATAGATCTGGAACAGAAAATGCGTGTCAGTGAAAGAGCACAGAAAAAGCAGAATCAAAATGCAGAATAAAAAGGAAGGACGTAAGCAGAAATGAAGATTTACAATACCCTGACAAAAAGGAAAGAAGAATTTGTACCCCTTACTGAGGGAAAGGTGAAAATGTATGTCTGCGGGCCTACTGTATATAATCTGATCCATATTGGAAATGCAAGACCCATGATCGTATTTGATACGGTAAGACGTTATATGGAGCATAAGGGCTATGAAGTCAATTATGTATCCAACTTTACTGATGTGGATGATAAGATCATTAAAAAGGCGATCGAGGAAGGTGTGGAAGCTTCCGTGATCTCCGAGCGCTATATTGCAGAGTGCAAGAAGGATATGGCTGCCATGAATGTAAAGCCTGCCACCACACATCCCAAGGCTACCGAGGAGATCTGCGGCATGCTGGATATGATCGGTACCCTGATCGAAAAGGGGCATGCCTATGTGGCTGAGGATGGTACTGTTTACTACCGTACAAGAAGCTTCAAGGACTATGGTAAGTTATCCCATAAGAATCTGGATGATCTGCAGGGCGGAAACAGATCTCTCCTTGTAACCGGAGAGGACCAGAAGGAAGATCCTCTTGATTTTGTACTCTGGAAGCCCAAGAAGGACGGAGAGCCTTACTGGGAGTCACCCTGGTGCCAGGGACGTCCCGGCTGGCATATCGAGTGCTCTGTTATGAGCAAGAAGTATCTTGGAGATGAGATCGATATCCATGCAGGTGGCGAGGATCTGATCTTCCCTCACCATGAGAATGAGATCGCCCAGTCTGAGGCTGCCAATGACAAGCCTTTTGCAAAATACTGGATGCACAACGCATTCCTGAATATTGATAATAAAAAGATGTCCAAATCTGCCGGCAATTTCTTTACCGTCAGAGATATCAGCAAGAAGTATGATCTGCAGGTGCTTCGTTTCTTCATGCTTTCCGCACACTACAGAAGTCCCTTAAACTTCAGCAGTGAACTGATGGAAGCAGCACAGAACGGTTATGACAGGATCGTGACCAGCGTCAGCAACCTGAACTATCTGTTAAAAAGTGCAGAAGGTTCCATGACAGAGGAAGAAAAGAAGCTGGCAGAGGAAGCAGCTGCCTACAGAACACGTTTTGATGAAGCCATGGATGATGACTTCAATACAGCGGATGCGCTTTCCGTTATTTTCGAGCTGGTGAAGTTTGCCAATACCTATGCAGGAGAGGGCAGCAGCCAGGAATTTGTACAGTATCTGAAGGATGAGATCACAGAGCTTTGTGATGTCTGCGGTCTGATCGTAGACAAAAAGGAGGAGATTCTGGACAGCGATATTGAAGCGCTGATCGCAGAGCGTCAGGCAGCAAGAAAAGAGAAGAATTTCAAGAGAGCAGATGAGATCAGGGATGAGCTCCTTGCCAAGGGAATTGTTCTTGAAGATACCAGAGAGGGCGTAAAATGGAAGAGAGCCTGAGTCTTTCAAACAGGATCAGAGAGTTATTTGCATTAAAAGAGGTGGATATGAAATCATATTCACCTCTTACGCTTGCTTATATCGGAGATGCAGCCTATGAGCTTGTGATCCGTACCATGGTGGTGGAGAAGGGAAACCGTCAGGCGAACCAGCTTCATAAGATCACCACTTCCTATGTGAAAGCGCAGGCGCAGGCGGCCATGATCGAAGCACTGGAGATGGATCTTACAGAGGAAGAGCTTGCCGTGTATAAAAGAGGCAGGAATGCCAAGTCCTATACCAGTGCAAAGAACGCATCCATTCTCGACTACCGGAAAGCGACAGGTCTGGAAGCACTGATCGGATATCTGTATCTCTCTGGCAGGGAAGAAAGAGCACTTTTTCTGATCAGGGAAGGAATTGGCAGGATCTGAGAAAGCTGCGAAGCAGGGAGTCTGCCGGAAATGTATAAGGGAACAGAGAAGGGAAAGAATGTATGATGAATGCAGAAGAAAAGACATATGAAGAAATGCTCATAGAAGGAAGAAATGCCGTGATAGAAGCATTCCGTTCCGAGCGTGAGATCGACAGGGTATATATTCTGGATGGCTGTCAGGACGGACCTGTTGCTACCATTAAAAGAGAGGCCAAAAAGAGAGGCACCATGATCAAATTCGTGGATAAGGAGCGTCTTGATCATATGTCAGAAACCGGACATCACCAGGGTGTGATCGCTGTAGCGGCGGCATATCACTATGCAGAGGTGGAAGATCTGTTTGCCGAAGCAGAAAAAAAGGGCGAGGATCCTTTTTTCATTCTGCTTGATAATATTGAGGATCCTCACAACCTGGGTGCCATTATCCGTACTGCGAACCTTGCAGGAGCTCATGGTGTGATCATTCCAAAGAACCGGGCAGTAGGTCTGACTGCAACTGTGGCAAGAACCTCCGCAGGAGCCCTGAATTATACGAAAGTAGCAAGAGTGACAAACATGGTAAGGACCATGGAGGACCTGAAGAAAAAGGGCATGTGGTTTGCCTGTGCAGATATGGACGGGACATGCATGTATGACCTGAACCTGACAGGGCCGCTTGGGCTGGTGATCGGAAATGAAGGAGCGGGAGTAGGACGTCTTGTCAAGGAAAACTGTGATATGGTGGCATCCATTCCCATGAAAGGAGATATTGATTCCCTGAATGCTTCGGTGGCAGCAGGCGTATTGGCCTATGAAGTGGTAAGACAGAGAATGAAGGCAGGCAGATAGGGAGCCAATCAGTAAATTTATGAATAAGCTGAATCGTGTGCTGCTGATGCTGATCGCCATGGCGGCTATCATGCTGCTTGCGGTAGGCATTGACAAAGGGCTGCAACGACACGAAAGAAAAATGTGGGAAATAGAAAGAGAATCTGTTTACGAAGAAGCCAGAGCGGATATTGCCAGTATGCAGGCGAATATACAGACTCTGTCCGAAGATCCGGAGGCTCTTATTTCCTATATAGAAGAAAATGAACTGAATTATACAGAAAAAAAGGAAAGCGTTGAAGATATTTCCGCGGTTCCGGGAACAGTGGATGAAGAAGCTTCCCCGGAGGAGCTGGATGGAACAGAGACAGATGGTTCTGTGTCAGACAATGAATCTTATGAAAGTGACTCAGAAGGTATGGATTCCGGCGATGACCAGATGGAAAGTCTGACTTCCGGGAATACCGTTTCCGGTAACAGCTATTCAGACAGTCTGGTATCCGGAAACAGTCTGTCTGATAATCTGGTATCCGGAAATTCTGTATCAGGGAATCTGGTTTCAGGGAACATCCTGCCGGGCGGTCTTATATCCGGCAATCTGATCCTGAATGGAGAAGAAAAAGAAATATGTGCTTCTTATGAAAATACCATGAAGATTAACAGGCAGGATAAAAAGATCATTGCTGACAGTAAGGTGGATTTCTCAGCCTGTAAGATCACCTGTCTTGGAGACAGCATTACAGCAGCTTCTAATCTGGATACCATAGAGGATTATCAGGCTATGTCATATCCGTCCCAGCTTGGAAAGATACTTGGCGCAGAAGAGGTAGTGAATCTCGGGATCGGTGGTTCTTCTATCGGACGGTACTGGGAGAATGCTTTTGTAGACAGATATCAGGAGATCCCGGAGGATACGGATGTGATCCTTGTCATGGGGGGAACCAATGATGGCTTCTGTGCTTCTGAAAAAGAGCTTGGAAGTCTGGATGCAAGAGAAAAGGATACCTTCGTGGGAGACCTTGATGAACTTCTCTTTGGACTTCAGAAGGAGTATCCGGATGCACAGATCGTACTTATTACACCACTTCCCAATGTGCTGCATGATCTGCTGCGGAAGAGCAGGGACTATCTGCTGCCACAGTCAGCGTTTGTAAAGGTGATGAAGCAGCTTGGGGAAGAACATGAGATACCGGTGATCGATCTGTATAATGCGAACTTTCTGGATACCCATGATGCAGCGGTGATCCATGCACTGATGCCGGATGGTGTCCATGGCAATGAAACCGGTTACCGTATGCTGGCGCAGCATATAGCTGCACAGCTCATCCTGATCGAGGAGGAGAAGGGAGTAGAAACAGTTGGGGAATGATTATGAAACCTGTCAGGATGAGGAACTGATCCTGCGGCTCCGGGATGGCGAGGAAAAGATCACGGATTACATTATGGAGAAATACAAAAATCTGGTAAGGAGCAAGGCCGGAAGTATGTATATCCTTGGAGCGGACAGGGAGGATCTGATCCAGGAGGGGATGATCGGTCTGTTCAAAGCGATCCGGGATTATGATATTGGAAGGGATGCAAGTTTTGCCACCTTTGCAGATCTGTGCGTGGCAAGGCAGATGTATACAGCAGTGCAGGCAGCCGGAAGGAAAAAGCATGCACCGCTGAACAGTTATGTTTCTCTTTATGCAGGAAATGCCAGTGACAAAACAGAAGAGGAAAAGGAACTGCTTGATTCCCTCGTTTCAAGGGATGAACAGAATCCGGAAGAGCTGCTGATCGACCGGGAAAATGTGGAGCGTATTGAGAAAGCTATCGAGAGTGAGCTGAGCAGCTTTGAAAGGCAGGTACTTGACCTGTATCTGACAGGGATGAAGTATACAGAGATTGCAAGGGTACTTGGAAAGGATGACAAATCCACGGACAATGCCCTGCAGCGCTGCCGCAGCAAGATACGGAAAGCGCTGCTGACAGGAAGGGATTGAGGAGCGGCCGCTTACGGGCAGGAATTAAGGCGAAAATTTGATGATGGTGATGACACTTGCTGACATCTGATGGCACTTGATGACAATGATGGCACCAGTGATGACACACGGGGCATGGGAGAGGAAAAAGGTCACCCATGCCCCGTGTTGGGATAAAAGGGGAAGCAAAAGAAGAGAAAAAGGAAGAAAGCGGGGCATGAGAGAGGAAAAAGGTCACCCATGCCCCGTGTTGGGATAAAAGGGGAAGCAAAGCAAGGAAAAAGGAAGCCCTCAATAGTTTTTTGAGATTCCCG
>CACXDC010000065.1 GCA_902766365.1 uncultured Lachnospiraceae bacterium
GGTGTTCTCTGGCAAGTGCCTTGGCTTCTTCATCTGTCGCTACCGCATCAAAGTCAACACCTGCATATTTCTTAATGCAGTCTGTCATGGTGATGCGCTCAAACGGCTTGCCAAAATCCAGTTCAATGCCATTATATTCAAACTTTGTTGTACCAAGAACTGCCTCAGCCAGATAACGGAACATGGACTCGGTAAGTTCCATCATTCCTTCATAATCAGTATAAGCCTGATATAATTCCATTAAGGTAAATTCCGGATTGTGTCTGGTATCAACACCCTCATTACGGAATACACGGCCGATTTCATATACTCTCTCAAGACCACCAACGATCAGTCTCTTCAGATATAATTCCAGTGAGATACGAAGCTTTACATCCTCATCCAGTGCATTATAATGCGTATCAAACGGTCTCGCCGCAGCACCACCGGCATTGGACACCAGCATCGGAGTCTCTACTTCCATGAAGTTTCTGCCATCCAGGAACTTACGGATCTCCTTGATGATCTGGGAACGCTTAATGAATACCTCTTTGCTGTCAGCATTCATGATCAGATCCACATATCTCTGACGATAACGGGTATCGGTATCGGTCAGACCGTGGAACTTCTCCGGCAGAATCTGCAGGCTCTTGCTGAGCATGGTCATTTCCACAGCATGAATGGAGATCTCACCGGTCTTTGTACGGAAAACATATCCCTTAATACCATAAATATCACCAATATCGGATTTTTTGAAATCTGCATAGGATTCTTCACCAATGGCATCCTTTGCCACATAAACCTGGATCGTTCCCTTCAGATCCTGGATATTGCAGAAGGAAGCCTTACCCATAACACGCTTGAACATCATACGTCCTGCGATGGATACCATGATCGGGTCTGCATCCATGATGGCTCTTCTCTCATTGTAATCTGCATTCAGTACTTCCTTGGCCTGTGCCTCATCCATGCCTTCTACACTGGGTGTCACATGGCCTGCCAGAAGCTTTCCTTCATGCTCAGTATATAATTCCTTCGCTTCATCAGTATGATGCGTCTGGTCAAATTTGGTGATCTTAAAAGGATCCTTGCCTGCTTCCTGCAAAGCTGCAAGCTTCTCCCTGCGGACCTTCAGGAGCTGATTAACGTCCTGCTCCTGCTGTGGTTGATTATTCTGCTGCGTAGCCACGATAACTTCCTCCTTAGTTGGAACGCTGGATCTCAAGTACCTTGTAATTCAGGATACCTGCCTGTGTTTCTACTTCCACGATATCTCCGGTCTTTCTGCCAAGCAGTGCCTTGCCGACAGGTGACTCGTTGGAGATCTTGCCCTTTAAGCTGTTTGCTTCTGTAGAACCGACGATCTTGTAATCCAGCTCCTCATTGTATTCCATATCCAGAATCTTAACACGGCAGCCGATGCTGATCTTGTCAAGGTCTACTTCATCCTCAACAACGACTTCTGCGTTCTTTAAGATTTTTTCCAATTCCTCAATTCTTGCTTCGATATCTCTCTGCTCATCCTTCGCTGCATCGTACTCAGCGTTTTCAGAAAGATCTCCCTGCTCTCTCGCTTCCTTGATCTTCTGTGCTACTTCTTTTCTCTTCACAACCTTCAGATCATGGAGCTCATCCTCGTATTTACGAAGTCCTTCATAAGTAAGTATATTCTTCTTCTCTTCCATTGCTATTCGCCCTTCCATCCATACAGCAGGCATGCCCGGCGGCTTATCCTGCATACTTTGTTATAAAAATAAAGACAAAAACGTCTTAATCAACTTTCGTATTATAACCACTTTTCACCGCAGTGTCAAGAAAATTCAGTATTTCTGCATCATTTGAGAGCTTCAGGTAAAAGCTGCCGGCCTCCGGTTTTTCCGCATATCCGGAGAGGATCCCATACTCCTCATAAAAGTAATCCGCCAGCTCCTCCGTGACTTCATTCTCCGTCACAAAAGCGCCCGTTTCTTCTGCCGCCATTTCTTTTGCTGCCCTCAATACCGCTGTTTTCTCTACACCCCCTGCTGATCCAGACACTGCTGTTTTCTCTGAAATTCCTGGTACCACCGTTTCCATTGCGCTCATACTCTCCGCATCCCCAACATCCAGCGACCACCGCTTTGTTATAAAGGTGATCCGGTTGATTCGTTTCAGATAGGGCTGCAGCAGGAAAAGTACCTTCTCTCTCATCAGAAATCCGTATTCCTCCGGCAGCTCCAGACTGAAATGAGGAGCGCTCCTTCCCTTCAGCTTCTGAAAAAGCCATGCGGCATACAGTTCATCCGAGGCACTCTGCTCCCTGTCAAAAAGTCTGCACAGATTGTCCGAAAAAAGAATCTCTGTGGTTCCGTTCATCCATCCCGTCACCCGCTCCATCGCTTCCAGCAGTTGCTGTTCCCGTTTTCTTCTTTTTCTCTTCTTCCGGAATTCCTCTTCCAGACCATCCGGCAGGAAACTGAAAAAAACATGGATTTCACCACCCGGGTAAGACAGTGTCCTGTCGCAGTGATACACCGGAAGCTTTTCCCGGATCTTAAGCTTGCCTTCTCCTGTCGTTACATAATAAACTGCTCTGCTTTCCTTTTCCATAAGAAAGCATATGTGTCATGCTGCTTCTTTATACGTTTTCCCTGTCAAAAACCCGGATCACTTCCTCCTGCAGTTCCTGGTAGTCCTCGATCTCGTTGACTCTTCTGCGCAGCATGGCAGAATCCGGATAGCCTGCCGTATACCAGGCGATGTGTTTACGCATCTCCCTGACTGCCGTGTACTCTCCCTTCGTGGCAAGTGCCAGTTCCATATGCCGCAGAATCATGTCACAAACTTCTTTGCCGGATGGCTTCTCCGGCATTTCTCCGGTTTTCAGATATGTTTCGATCTCACCAAAGATCCATGGGTTTCCTCTTGCACCACGGCCGATCATGATACCATCACATCCGGTTTCTTCTGCCAGTCTTTTCGCAGAAGATCCGTCTGTCACATCTCCGTTTCCAATGACAGGGATCGACACCGCCTCCTTCACCTGCCGGATGATATCCCAGTCCGCACTGCCGGAATAATACTGTTCTCTTGTCCTGCCATGAACCGCAATCGCAGCCACTCCACAGTCCTCTGCGATCTTTGCCATCTCCACGGCATTCACATGGGCATCATCAAAGCCCTTTCTGATCTTCACCGTTACCGGCTTCTGCACTGCCTTTACCAATGCAGAAAGGATTTCTGCCGCCAAAGCCGGATTCTTCATCAGCGCTGAACCTTCCCCGTTATTCACGACTTTGGGAACGGGACATCCCATATTAAAGTCCAGGATGGCAAAGGGTCTTTCCTCGATCTTCTTTGCCATTTCACTGATGATCTTGGGATCGGATCCGAAAAGCTGCAGGGATGCCGGTCTTTCCTTCTCATGGATCTTCAGAAGATCCTCCGTATTTTTATTATGATAATAAATGGCCTTTGCGCTGACCATTTCCATACAGACAAGTCCGGCTCCCTTCTCTCTGCACAGTAAACGAAAAGGCAGGTCTGTCACACCTGCCATAGGAGCGAGTATTAAAGGATTTTCGAGAGTTACCTGTCCGATCTTCAGCCCGCTGAGTTCCATCTTATGATTTCCTTCCTGTATTTTTTTCGTAAATGATACGAAGTCCTTCCAGTGTCAGATTTCTGTTGTAGATCTGGATCATGTCAGTCTCATCCGCAATGATCCTTCCAAGACCGCCCGTTGCTACAACCTTCAGATTTTCATAGCCAGTTTCCTTCATCACCTGCCTGATGATATACTCTGTCTGGCCGATCTGTCCATAAACAAGTCCTGCCTGCATACTGGTGATCGTTTCCTTGGCCAGAATGGAATCCGGCTTTTTGATCTCGATCTCAGGAAGCTTTGCAGTATCCTCCCACAGCGCCTTGGCCGAGATCCTGATACCGGGTGCCGTAATACCAACCCCGAAGCATCCATCCTCTGTCACAAGGTCATAGGTAGTTGCTGTACCAAAATCCATAACCAGCACCGGTCCGCCATACAGTTCATAAGCTGCTACCACATCCACGATACGGTCAGGCCCGATCTCTCTTGGATTATCCGAGGTGATCTTAATTCCTGTCTTAACACCGGGGCCAACAATAATGGGTGTTGTACCGATGTATCTGACAAGCGCACCTGTCAGGGAATGCATCACGCCCGGCACTACGCTGGCAATGATCGTTCCTTCGATATCTTTCTTTTCAATATGATTCAGACGAAGCAGTTCCCGAAGGCTGATGCCATACTCATCTGAGGTCCTTGGCTGCTTGCTCATCATCCGGAATGTTGTTACAAGCTCTTTCTTGTCATACACACCAAAGGTGATATTGGTATTTCCCACGTCAATTACTAACAGCATTTCTATTCCTCCGTAAACAGTTCTCCCATATCCTCATGCAGGATAAACACCCGGTAATACAGGCTTAGGGATTCAAAAAGCTCCGTCCTCTTTCTCCGGATCTCACCCACCAGAAGTCCGCTGGCGATCTCATCATACAGGAAATCCTCATCACTGTACTCGGTCCGCATGGATACGCTTCCATCTTCCTCAAACTCGATGGTAAAAATACCGCCCACTTCCTCAGTAAACAGCACACAGATAATATGCAGTTCATTCTTGATGGATTCCGGGATCCCGTTAAATTTTTCATTAAAGTAATATTTCTTATCGTATGCATTGGCGCCACAAAGCACCATTCTTCCTTCTTCAGACATAACCGTAAATTCCTCTGACTGATACTTCTCCGGCATAAACGTTCTCTACGCTGCCATCCTTCTTCTCTACGATCAGTTCTCCCTTTTCATTGATACCGTGTGCAATACCCTCGTACTCTCCCTTGGGATCCAGCACCTTGACGGCTGCTTCCTTATTCACAAGAAGCTTATTGTAAGCTTCGATCAGTCCTGTCATATCATCTGTCCTGCAGAAAATCTCATAGTTTTCATCAAAGTGCTCCATGGACTTCTGTACTAACAGTGCCCGGTTTACCTTCTGTCCCTTTTCCAGATAAAGGGAACTGGCTGTGGCACTGATCTCCTCCGGGAAAGAGGTCTGGTTTACATTGATGCCGACACCACTGACCATATACTGGACATAGTCTGTTTCCATCGTCAGCTCGGTCAGGATTCCCACCACTTTCTTTTTATTCACGACGATATCATTTGGCCACTTGATCCTGACAGGCAGCTTTGAAACCTCTTCGATCGCCTGTGCAACACTCAGCGCCATCACAAGCGTTACCATGGATACGCACTCTGCCGAATAGGAAGGCCGGAGCAGCAGCGTCATGAAAATATTGGCACCTGCCGGAGATTCCCAGCTTCTGCCTCTTCTGCCCCTGCCGGCCACCTGCTTGTCCGCTACGATCAGAAGCCCTTCAGGTGCACCTTCTTCTGCCCGTCTTTTGGCTTCCAGATTGGTAGAATCAATCACATCAAAATAAAGCAGTTCCTTCCCTGCCATTCTGGTTCTGACCCTGCTTTGTAATTCTGCAAGAGACAACACATCAGGGGTACCGGTTAAGCGATACCCCTTATTCTGTCCTGCTTCTATTTCATATCCTTCTTCCTTGAGCTGGTTCATGATCTTCCATACCGCAGTTCTGGAAATGCCAAGCGTCTCACAGATCTGCTGTCCGGAAACATAATCCCCACTGTCCCTTAGAAGCTGTAATACCTCTGTTTTTCTTGAGGATGTCATCTGTTTTCCCTGTCCTTACAGTGTTGCTGCCATAACAGCCTTGATCGTATGCATACGGTTCTCTGCCTCATCGAATACCACGGACTGCTCTGACTCAAATACTTCGTCTGTTACTTCCATTTCGGTAATACCGAACTTCTCTCCCATTTCCTTACCGATCTTTGTCTTCAGATCATGGAACGCCGGAAGACAGTGCATGAAGATCGCCTGGCTGCCTGCATTATCCATTACCCTTTTATTCACCTGATAAGGGGTAAGCTCTCTGATCCTCTCTGTCCAAACAGCATCCGGTTCACCCATGGATACCCATACATCCGTATAAATAACATCTGCGCCCTTTGTTCCTGCTTCCACATCCTCTGTCAGAGTAATGGAGCCGCCGCTTTCCTTCGCCAGCTCTTCACAGGTTTTTACAAGCTCTGCATCCGGGAAATATTTCTTCGTGGTACATGCGGTAAAATGCATGCCAAGCTTTGCACAGACAACCATCAGGGAATTTCCCATATTGTAACGGGCATCTCCCATATAAGTCAGCTTCACGCCTTTGATCCTGCCAAGCTTTTCACGGATCGTCAGTACATCTGCCAGCATCTGTGTCGGATGAAATTCATTGGTCAGACCATTCCACACAGGAACCCCTGCATACTTTGCCAGCTCCTCTACGATATCCTGTCCGTAGCCACGGTACTCGATACCATCATACATTCTGCCAAGAACTCTTGCTGTATCTGCAATGCTCTCCTTCTTGCCGATCTGGGAGCCTGACGGATCCAGATAAGTGGTTCCCATACCAAGGTCATGGGCTGCCACCTCAAAGGAGCATCTGGTTCTGGTACTGGTCTTTTCAAAGATCAGCGCCACATTTTTACCACGGTGCATATCCTGTGTCAGCTCACCGTTTTTCTTTTTCTTCTTCAGATCTGCTGCCAGATCAATGAGATACAGGATCTCCTCCGGTGTAAAATCAAGCAGCTTCAAAAAATTTCTTCCCTTTAAATCTACGTTTGCCATACCGCTGTCCTCTGTTCTTTCGTTCTGCTTACTGATTTCCAGTTCATACAGGATGAACTGTCTGTCCACCCTGCCCGATATACTATTTCTATTTGTCAGAAACAAGTTCCTTTACAGATGCGGCAAGTCCTGCGATCCCCTGGATCTCAGAAGGGATGATGATCTTGGTAGCCTTGCCGTCTGCTGCCTTTTCAAAAGCCTCCAGACTCTTGATACGAAGCACTGCTTCATCCGCACCGGCTTCACGGATCATGCGGATACCGTCTGCCGTTGCCTGCTGTACCTTCAGGATTGCTTCTGCTTCACCTTCTGCCTCACGGATCATCTTTTCCTTCTGTGCCTCTGCACGGAGGATCGCAGACTGCTTCTCTGCTTCCGCTTCCAGGATGGCTGCTTCCTTTTTACCTTCCGCTACAGTAACACTTGCTTTCTTTTCACCTTCTGCACGGGTTACAGCCTCTCTTCGCTCACGCTCTGCCTTCATCTGTCTTTCCATGGCATTCTGGATCTCTGCCGGAGGAATGATGTTCTTCAGCTCTACACGGTTTACCTTGATACCCCAGGGATCTGTGGCCTCATCAAGACTTGCTCTCATTTTGGTATTGATGGTTTCTCTGGAGGTCAGTGTCTGATCCAGTTCCAGATCACCGATGATATTTCGAAGGGTTGTTGCTGTCAGATTCTCGATCGCCATGATCGGATTCTCCACACCATAGGCAAACAGCTTCGGATCTGTGATCTGAAAAAATACGACAGTATCAATTCTCATGGTTACATTATCCTTGGTAATAACAGGCTGTGGTGCGAAATCCACTACCTGCTCCTTCAGGTTGATCTTCTTGGCCACTCTGTCGATCAGCGGCATCTTGATATGAAGACCAACAGACCAGGTTCCCTGATAAGCTCCCAGTCTTTCCACTACATAGGCATATGCCTGCGGCACGATCTTTACGCAGGATGCCAGGATCAATACAACAAGTATCAGTAATACCAGTACTACAGCTCCCATAATAAACCTCTTCTTTCTCTGCCAGAATAATCTGACGCCCTATTTTACTGTTCTTTGTCTGCTGACAGATTCTTTTCTTCCACGATCAGCTTCACGCCGCTGACAGACCGGACAACCACAACACTTCCTACCGGAAGCTGCACGTCGTCCTTCACACTCCTTGCGCTCCATTCCTGACCACCTACTGTCACCTGTCCGATACCCTGCAGATTGTCTATTTCACTGATCACGATGGCCTGTCTGCCGATCAGACTCTCTACATTTGTCTTTACTCTGTCCTTATTAAAATACTTCACCGCAACAGGTCTTGTCAAATAAAGCAGGATCAGAGATACCCCAAAGAATGCCACGATCTGAAGCCAGAGCGGTACATTCAGTGCTGCCAGTATGGCACTCACAAGGGCTCCCCCTGCAAACCATATGGTCGTCAGCCCCATAGTTGCGATCTCAATTCCCACACATACTACAAGAATCGCAAGCCAGATTGTCACTTCACTCATAGAATCCTCCTTCTCCCGTGTCTGGAAATCCCGGCTCCATCACATTTCGAAGCTTACAGCATTTCAAATGCCTGCACCCGTTCTTTTACCAGAAAACATGATCTCCGATCACATACCCGTCGTGCTTGCCTGCCCGCCGGAAATGCGTAGCATCCCCGATGGTAGTTTCTCCGTTAATAGCCGCCTGTGCTGCCTGCAGACAGGCCTCCGGTACATTGCCCTCATAGGCTCTTGCCACCTTACCCGTCATCGCCGGTGTAAACTGACCGGATGCATAAATAACGGCATGAATGGTATTCGGATAGGCACCACTTCTGACACGGTTCATAACGACGGCACCTACGCCAAGCTTTCCTTCATAAGGCTGATTGCCCGCCTCACAATAGATCAGTGCACCAAGAAGGCGGACTTCATCTGCATCTGCTGATACAGCACCACGGTTTGCCTTACGCTTCCGCTCTGCTTCCTCCTGCTCCCTGACCTTAATGACCTCCATGGTTTCCCCTTCGTCAATATGGAATTTCACATTAACAAAATCCGTATTGACATACCCCACTTCATCATTATAATCTACACTGATCCAGTTGTTATTCACTTCATCAATAAATTCCACAGAATCATCATAGGCAAGCAGGCCATAAATCTCAGCATCCATGCTTGGCTCCTTACGGACTCTTACTGCTGAGACATCCAGGGTAACGATCCAGTTTCCCACATCCTCAGCCATGGCCTTGGCCTCTTCTCCGAACAGAAGATATTCGTCCTTGGCCCATCCGATCACATTGCCTGATTTGATCCTGGTCCATCCATCTTTTCTCTCCAGGATGGTGCCGCCGCAGTCCTTGTAAAGATAACCTACCTTTTCAGACTTTTCATCAGCCTCTGCACGGATGTTCAGGGCATTCTGGACATTTGCCATAGCCAGTTCCTTTTCCATTCGTGCCTTCTCATTTTCAAACTTCTGATTGATATTCAGCGCTTCCTCTTCCTCTACAGGTGCATCATTACTGAGTGCACTGGGATCCAGTACCTCTGCCACACCTGATGCAGGAAACTCATACTCTTCCTTCTTTTCTGCCGCCTCTGATCTCACAGATACCAGGAAAAAGCAGGTCAGGAAAAGCACCACTGCTGCACACAAAAAACACAGCCGTTTTCTCTGTATCATTAGGATACCTCCGGGATACGATTACTACTGATTGTGCTTCCATCGTCTATTTGGTAATTTATTACATTTTTATTACGATAAATATGCGAACAATCATAGCAAATTGACTTAATCTTGTCAAGTTTCCCAAGAAAACGCAGATTTTTTGGTCGACAAAATTACCGTTTTTCAGTAATTTTGTTACAAAAAAATTACATATTTTCAGATTTTTCAACAGATGCCTTTACCGCATCGATCACAGCCCCACGGAAGCCCTTTTCTTCCAGAATCCGGACACCTTCAATGGTCGTTCCAGCAGGTGAGGTCACCATATCCTTCAGTTCACCTGGATGTTTCCCGGTCTCCAGCATCAGCTTTGCACTTCCCATAACCGCCTGGGCTGCAAAGGTATAAGCCTGCTTTCTCGGCATGCCGGCAAGCACGGCTCCATCTGCCAGTGCTTCAAGGAACTGGAACACATAAGCCGGTGAGCATCCACTGACACCGGCAACTGCATTGATCAGTCTCTCTGGTACCTCTTCCGCTACCCCAAAGCTTCTAAGCAGCTTCATACAGGTTTCCATCTCTTCATCGCTGACATGTCCGTTCCGGCAGGCACCGGTACAGCCCTCTCCTACAAGAGCCGGCGTATTGGGCATACAGCGTACCAGCTTGATATCAGCTGACAACAGTCCTTCGATATCTGCGATCGTCTTGCCGGCTGCAATGCTGACGATCAGGGTTTCCTTTCGGAGGACTCCCCTGATCTCAGGAAGTACCTCTCCGAAGAACTGCGGCTTGATGGCCAGGAACAGGATATCCGCCTCTTTGGCTACAAGCTGATTATCTGAAGTTGTCATAATACCATACATCTGGTTCACCTGATCCAGTGTATGCTCTGTTTTCGCCGATCCGATAATGTCCTCTTTTCTGACGATCTCCCTGGAAAGCATACCGCCGATCATGGCCTTCGCCATATTACCAAGTCCGATAAATCCAATTTTCATCTCAATTCCTCCTCTTTCTTATCACAGTCAGTACCATGTACTATCTCCTCTTTTTCCGTTATCACCGATAACACAGATTATCTGCCTGCTCCTCCATAGCGGCTCTGATACATCAGAAGGCCTGCTGCCATAGCCGCATTTAATGACTCCAGCTTTCCCTCCATGGGAATCTTCAGGTAAGTGTCCGCCAGATCTGCTGTTTCCTCCCGGAGTCCATTTCCTTCATTTCCGATCAGGAAAGCACTGCCGCCCCGATAATCTATCTCATGGAAAAACTTCTCCCCCTTCAGATGGGCTGCATAGGTAGTGATCTTCTCCTTTTGCAGAAGGCCGATCACTTCAGGAAGTGAAACACCGCATACAAAAGGCATCCGGTACAGCGATCCCATGGTGGAACGGATCGTCTTTGGATTGTAGATATCCACGCATCCCTCCGTCATGAAAATACCATCTGCCCCTGCCCCTTCTGCTGTACGGATCATGGTTCCAAGATTTCCCGGATCCTGCACATCCTCAAGAAGCAGGAACAGGGGATCTCTTCCTTCTTCTTTTCTTCTTCTGACAGCTTCCCGGATCAGTTCCTCCGGCCGATGATCAAACATTTCTGCTACCAGAAGAACGCCCTGTGGTGACATGGTATCTGCCATCTTTTTCATAACCTCAGTGCTGACTGTCTCCACGAAAATGCCTGCCTGTCTGCATGCTTCGACTTTTTCAGAAAAATTCTCTGTCCTGTCCGGCACTTCGGCCCTTCCTTTGGCTTCGTCACCTTTTCTGTCAAAGCTGCCTCTGTTCCCTTCCTCTGTCTGCAGCCGTTCTGCCAGTTCTTCCTCTATATAGAGTTCCCTGATCCTGCTGAC
Source organism: uncultured Lachnospiraceae bacterium (assembly GCA_902766365.1). Lineage (GTDB taxonomy): Bacteria > Bacillota > Clostridia > Lachnospirales > Lachnospiraceae > Suilimivivens. The sequence goes on from CACXDC010000065.1 coordinate 11,237, forward strand.
TGGTGTTTCCTGAAACATCCGGATACCTTCTGCCAGAAAAACACCCTCCTTTTTTCGCTCTCTGCCCTTTTCACGAAGCTGTACCACATGCTTCACCCGGCTGTTTGCCGTACTGGAAATCATATCATCCTCCTGTAGAAAAAGGCGGAGTAAAAACTCCGCCTCATTGCGTTTGTCATTTCACGGCCGATCCTGTATCTGACTGTCTCTCTCATCTGTCCTACAGTGACAGGATCCTGCTGACCTGATACTGATACTCCGGAATTGTCTTCTGCATAGCCAGCGCATCCTCAATATCAAAGTCAACAAATTCGCCATGCTGATAGCCAACTACACGATTGCTCTTTCCTTCACAGATAATATCTGCGGCATAGGCTCCCATAATAGAAGCATAGAATCGATCCTTACAGGTAGGACTTCCTCCACGCTGCATGTAACCAAGGATTGTAGCTCTTGTCTCGATCCCTGTAGCCGCTTCAATTCTTCTCGCCATGGAAGTTGAGTGTCCGATTCCCTCCGCATTGATGATAATGTGATGTGTCTTACCACGCTTTCTGTTATTGATGATATTATTTATGATATTCTGCTCATTGAAATCATATTTTTCAGGAAGAAGAATATCCTCCGCTCCATTGGCAACACCACACCACAGTGCAATATAGCCGGCATTTCTTCCCATTACCTCAATGATACTGCATCTTTCATGGGATGAAGAAGTATCTCTGATCTTGTCGATCGCCTGCATGGCCGTATTGATCGCTGTGTCAAATCCGATCGTATATTCCGTACATGCAATATCAAGATCAATGGTTCCCGGAAGACCAATGGTATTAATACCGTGTCTTGCCAGCGCCTGCGCTCCTCTGTAGGAACCGTCTCCGCCAATCACCACAAGACCGTCAATTCCGTGCTTTTTGCAGATCTCTGCTGCCTTCATCTGGGTCTCTTCTGTCTTAAACTCCGGACATCTTGCTGTTCCAAGGATCGTTCCACCACGTTCAATGGTATCAGAAACATCCTTCTTTTCCATATCAATGATTTCTTCATTTAACAGGCCCTTATAGCCCTTCTTGATTCCTTTAACCTTAACACCGTTTGCAATGGCTTTTCTGACAACTGCACGGATTGCCGCATTCATACCCGGGGCATCACCGCCGCTGGTCAGAACACCAATGGTCTTGATTTCCTTTGCCATATGATTCCAATCCTTTCCGTATCTTCAAAATCCTCTCTGATTTGAAGTTATTTTAACCCTTTTTTCTGCCTATTTCAATCTTTTTTCACGTCCCAGGCTATTTTTATGTTGTCTTTTCCATACTTTTTACATAAGGCATCATAAAGAGCCTCATCTGCATTTACATTTCTTCCCGGGGGCAGTTTTTTCATCTGTTTTTTTTCTTCTATATAAAGAACGACACTGTCATTTCCTTCCGACTGTGAAATATCCCTTAAAAGTTCCTCAATTCCTGTCTCATAGGCTTCCATGGTAGGAAAACGGACCCACAGCTTTTTCGGAATGTCATCAAAGGAAATGATCCTTTCACAGATCAGCTTTCCATCCCTGTCCTCTTCAAGCGATACCCTGCCTCTGATAAATACCTTGCCATCTTCCACAAGTTTGCTGCTGTATTTCTCATAGTCTCTCGGAAAAACAATGACCTCCACACTGCCAAGCAGATCCTCGATCTGCAGGAAGGCCATGATCTTGTCATTCTTGGTATACTTGATCTTTTTATCTGCGATCAGGCCGCCGATCGTAGCATTTGCGCCATCCTTTACCACCGGGATACCTGTTTCCTCATTCAGCACAAAATCCGCTGTGGTATTGGTGATCCCCTTTTTCCAGAGTTCCTCCTGTTCCTCCAGCGGATGCCCGCTGACATAGACACCAAGCACTTCTTTTTCAAAGGCAAGAAGCATCTCCTTTGGATATTCTCCCACCTCTGGAAGACGGATATCGAACTCCTCTTTTTCTTCTGTGGAAACCAGATCAAAAAGACTCATCTGTCCTGCCATATTGTTCTTCCTGTCCTTCACGATATGGTCCATGATCTTCCCGTAAGCTACCATAAACTGTTTTCTGGTACCAGGCAGGCTGTCAAAAGCCCCTGCCTTGATAAAGTTTTCAATCGCTTTTTTGTTGATCTCCTTATCAGACATACGGCTGATGAAATCCTTCAGGTTCATGAATTCACCGTGATCATTCCGCTCCTTCACAACTGCTTCGATCACAGGCCGTCCCACACTCTTGATCGCTGTCAGCGCATAACGGATGGATCTGTCCTTTACGGAAAAGCCGCTTTCTCCCTGATTGATGTCAGGCGGCAGGATACTGATCCCCATACTGCGGCATACCATAATATATTCTGCCACTTTTCCCGGATTATCAATCACGGAAGTCATAAGTGCTGCCATAAATTCAACCGGATAATAATATTTCAGATAGGCTGTCTGATAGGCCACCACTGCGTAACAGGCCGCATGGGACTTGTTGAACGCATATTTGGCGAAATCCATCATGTCATCATAGATCCCGGAAGCCACCTGTTCCGGAATGCCTTTTGACACGCAGCCGGGAACACCCTCTTCCTCATTTCCGTAAATGAAGTTGGCACGTTCCTTTTCCATGACCGCCTGTTTTTTCTTACTCATGGCACGGCGCACCAGATCGCTTCGTCCAAGCGTATAGCCGCCAAGATCCCTTACGATCTGCATAACCTGCTCCTGATACACGATGCAGCCGTAAGTCGGTGCCAGGATCGGTTCCAGCTGGGGACAGCTGTATACGATAGGTCCTTCACTGTTTTTCCCTTTGATATACTTCGGGATAAAGTCCATGGGACCCGGACGGTACAGGGAAATCCCAGCGATCACATCCTCCAGGTTCTCCGGCTTCAGTTCCTTCATGAAGTTCTTCATGCCCCCGCTTTCCAGCTGGAACACACCGTCCGTCTTTCCGGTGGAAAGGGATGCAAACACCTTTTTATCATCATAATCAATCTGATCGATATTAATGGAAATCCCCTTGCTCTTCTTCACAAGGGCTACCGCATCACGGATCACAGTCAGGGTACGAAGTCCCAGGAAATCCATTTTCAGAAGTCCAAGTTCTTCGATGGTCGTCATGGTAAACTGGGTTGTGATCGAACCATCGGCTCCTCTCGAAAGCGGCACCAGATCCTCTGCTGGCTTGGAACAGATCACGACACCGGCAGCATGCATGGAAGTATGCCTCGGCAGACCTTCGAGACGCTTGCTCATATCGATCAGTTCCTTTACCTGAGGATCGCTCTCATACAGTCCCCGAAGCTCCGGATTCATCTGCAGCGCCTTGTCAATGGTGATATTCAGCTCCTGTGGGATCATCTTGGCAAGACTGTCTACATAATTATAAGGAAGATCCATGACTCTTCCCACATCACGGATCACACCCTTGGCCGCCAGCGTACCGAAGGTAACGATCTGGACAACCTTTTCCTTGCCGTATTTGCGACTGACATAATCAATAACCTCCTGTCTTCTTTCGAAACAGAAGTCAATATCAATATCGGGCATGGATACACGTTCCGGATTCAGGAAACGCTCAAACAGCAGGTTATATTTGATAGGATCGATATTAGTGATCTTCAGCGTATAGGAAACGATACTTCCCGCCGCCGAACCACGCCCCGGTCCCACCATGATCTGATTAGACTTGGCATAATTGATAAAATCCCATACGATCAGGAAATAATCCACATACCCCATGGTCTTAATGACAGAAAGCTCATAATCAAGCCGCTCCCTTAAGGTCTGTCCTGTTTCCCCAGCCAGGGCATTCTCATCCCCGTACCGTTCCTTCAGGCCGTCTGTGCAGAGCTTGTTTAAATAAGTCCAGGAATCATATCCTTCCGGTACCTCGAAATGTGGCAGCTTGGTCACACCGAACTCAATTTCCACGTTGCATCTGTCTGCGATCCTCTGGGTATTTTCCACAGCCTCCCATGCATAAGGGAAAAGGGCCTTCATTTCCTCTTCACTCTTTACATAGTACTGACCGCCCACGTAGCGCATTCTGTCTTCATCTGCCAGCTTCTTCCCTGTCTGCAGGCAAAGCAGGATATCATGGGGCTTTACATCCTCCTTATAGGTATAATGCACATCATTGGTCGCTACCAGTGGAATATCCAGCTCCCTGCTCATCTGTAGAAGCGCCGTATTGACAGTCTTCTGCTCCGGCAGTCCATGATCCTGCAGCTCCAGGAAATAATTACCTTTTCCAAAGCAGGCCTGATACTTCAGCGCTGTCTTCTTGGCCTCATCATAAAGGCCTTTGGTGATATAACGCTGCACCTCTCCTGCCAGGCAGGCAGAAAGTGCAATGATGCCCTCATGGAATTCCTCAAGAAGCTCCATATCCACCCTGGGTTTATAATAATAGCCCTCGGTAAATCCACGGCTTACGATCTTGGTCAGGTTGTTATAGCCTGTATTATTTTCTGCCAGAAGTACCAGATGATAATATCTGTCATCTCCTCCTGTCAGTTCCTTGTCAAAACGGGAGTTCGGTGCCACATAGACCTCACAGCCAAGAATCGGCCTGATCCCTTCTGCCCTGCATGCCTTATAAAAATCGATCACCCCATACATAACGCCATGGTCTGTGATCGCTGCGCTGTCCATACCAAGCTCTTTGACACGCTTGACATATTCCTTGATCTTGTTGGAACCGTCCAGAAGACTGTATTCTGTATGTACATGAAGATGTGTAAATGCCATATCTGTTTCCTTTATATTGAAATGCTGCCCGCAGTGCGATCCTGCCCGGAGGGCTTTTTGATTCATAGGACGTAATTTCCTATGAATTGAAGAAAGAGTACCATGATCTTCCGGTCATGATACTCCTTTATTCTAACAAAATTCTGTTTTATTGGAAAGTATCTCTTAAAGAAACCTGTGCTGCCTTACAGGATAATCGCAAGCATCCAGTTTGCAAATGCAACGATAACACCGATGATGCTGAGTACTTTACCGATCTTTGCGAGGTTTGCCTTGCTGGAACCGGAGCCAAGTCTTGCACGGTTTATTCCAAGGCATCCGAAAATGACGCCGGCAAGGGGGATCAGAAGCGCTGTCACAATACTGAGAATACCAAAAGTAAGGGCAAGGCTTGCCGCACCGGCATTATCCACTGTATTGACTGCTACAGTTACGGAGCCATCTGCATTTTCTGCCCCTTCAGGGATCTCAACATCCTGTTCCAGTAAGGTATAAAGCTGTTCGAGGCTCTGTTTGAAAGGCTTCTTCTGCAGACAGCCTACAAATCCATCCAGTCCCATTTCTTTGCCCATGCTCTTCATCCATGCTTCTATATGAAAGTTTCCATCTTCAAAAGACCATTTCAGATACTTGAACCCTTCCAGCATGGCATCTCCGGCACGGTATACCTGTTCTCCTTTATAATCAAAAGGTGTAAACTGATTCTTTGCCAGATAATCGTTCATCATAAAGGTAACAAATTTGGGATCCTTGTTTAACGGCATATCCTTTACATATCTTGACATATTCTATTCCCTTCCGGCTGCATGACAGCCTTTCCCTCACAATATTATATTTCTGTCAATATTTTCTGCGGCTGCCAGCTTTTGCCGGCAGCCGCCATTCTGTTTTCCTGTATTCTATAATGTGTTTTCTTACAGATACTTCTTTAAAGTATCAGCCTTGTCAAGCTTCTCCCAGGGAAGATCAAGGTCATTACGGCCAAAGTGTCCGTAAGCTGCTGTCTGCTTGTAGATCGGACGACGAAGGTCAAGCATCTTGATAATTCCTGCAGGACGAAGATCGAAGTTCTCTCTTACGATCTCAACCAGTTTCTCATCAGAAACCTTACCGGTTCCGAAGGTATCTACTCTGACAGAGGTAGGCTGTGCAACACCGATCGCATAGGAAAGCTGGATCTCACACTGATCAGCCAGTCCTGCTGCTACGATATTCTTTGCTACATAACGTGCTGCATAAGCTGCAGAACGGTCTACCTTGGTGCAGTCCTTACCGGAGAAAGCACCGCCGCCGTGACGTGCATATCCGCCGTAGGTATCTACGATGATCTTACGTCCGGTGAGACCTGCGTCTCCGTGAGGTCCACCGATTACAAAACGGCCTGTAGGATTGATGAAGTACTTGGTATTCTCATCCAGAAGCTCCTTCGGAAGGATGGGATCAAATACATACTTCTTGATATCTTCATGGATCTGCTCCTGTGTAACATCAGGATCATGCTGTGTGGAAAGGACAACTGCTTCCAGACGGATCGGCTTGCCATTCTCATCATATTCTACAGAAACCTGGCTCTTTCCATCGGGACGAAGGTAAGGGAGTGTGCCATTCTTACGGACATCTGTCAGCTGCTTTGCAAGCTTATGAGCAAGTGCAATGGAATAAGGCATGTACTCTTCTGTCTCATTGGTTGCATAACCAAACATCATACCCTGATCGCCGGCACCGATTGCCTCGATCTCTTCATCAGACATCTTGTTCTCTTTTGCTTCCAGCGCCTTGTCAACACCCATGGCGATATCAGAAGACTGCTCATCAATGGCTACCAGTACAGCACAGGTATTCCCATCGAATCCATACTCGGACTTGGTGTAGCCGATCTCCTTTACGGTGTCACGTACTACTTTCTGGATATCAACATATGCGTTTGTGGTGATCTCACCGGTTACCAGTACGAAACCGGTACAGGTAGCTGTCTCGCAGGCTACACGGCTCATGGGATCCTTTGCCATGCAGGCATCCAGGATCGCATCAGAAATGGCATCGCAGACTTTGTCAGGATGGCCTTCAGTTACGGATTCGGAAGTAAATAATCTCTTCTCCATTTGTTTCTCCTTTTCTTTCTGGTACTAAAAGTATTATTGGTTACATGTGATGTGCAGGGTGTTAACGCTGTCTGATCAGATCAGCTCCTGCTACAGAAAAATCCGCTTATTTATGAAAAATAAGCGGATCGACGTTCGATTATCAAATCCTCTTATTGTTCGATGATACTCGCTCAGGTTGGCACCTTCCATTCCGGGGTTGCCGCAGCTTCTCAGGTCCTATGTACCTCCACTGCTCTGAATAAGAGATTTCACAATATTGAATTCTTCACTCGAATGCCGTCTTCTGACTGACATCTGCCTATAGGCTACACCATGGCAGGCGGTTTGTCAAGCCCTGCCTCTGCCTCCTGATATTCTTCCTCTGAATACATTTTTAATATCTTATCCTTCGGGAAGCTCAGAGCAATCATCTTCTGAATTGCCTGAATTCTTTCTGCCTTCTTTGCTTCAGCACTCGCTTCTTCCAGATATTTCTCCATGACTTCACACACAGCAGATGCACCTCCTTCACTTTTCAGCTCCCTGAACCTTTTTGTTTCTCCCGGCTTGGCTGATCTGGTCGTGATAACAGACGCATTAAATCTGGCCCTTTTCATGTGGTTGTCACGATCCGATCTCTGCACTTCAATATTGCACTTGCTGCCATTTCCCAGTGTGCAAAGCGCATCCAGCCTGACAGAGCGGCCATACAGATTTCTTTCACTGCTCTGTACGATCACTTCTTCCACGATCAGCCCGTCATCTTCCAGAATCGTTCTCAGGATTTCCTGACATGCAGGAATATCCTTTGCAAACACTTCGAAGAATACATCATCCATAAGCCTGAATTCCTGTACCCTTCTTACCTTTTCCTGTAATTCCAATCTTTATACCCCGCTTTCTTTTCATGTTCTCATCACACCATTAAAAGAAAACCAGTAAAAGATCCCTTCTCTTCTTTATATTACTGTATGGACATATCACTACGCAACCTTTTCGCCTTTTTTGAAGGAGAAAAATTTTCCTCCCCAATTTTCATGTTAAAACAGGATATAGGGAACAATTCTTTCTTCTGTTCTCATACAAACAAAAAGCAGAATCCCGGGAGAGGACCCGGGATTCTGCTGCGTACAATAAACACTGATATAATAAGGGGATTTAAGATGTTGTCAAATTTATGATTTCTTCTTTCTTGTTGCTGTTACTACGTTGATGATCATAATTCCAATAAGTACAAGCCCCCAGATCAGGTTCTTGTAATAATCGGAAATGGACGGGAACATGGCAAATCCTGAAGAAAGAGACTGCAGGATAATAACTGCCA
>CACXDC010000066.1 GCA_902766365.1 uncultured Lachnospiraceae bacterium
CCTGATCCTGCTGATCACGATCATGCCTCTTACCAAGCTGATCGTAGGAAAGAGCTACGGACCGGCGGCAACCATCGTGCCCCTTGCCATTGCGGCAGCGCCCTTTGTGGCGAGACTTGTAGAATCTTCCCTTCTGGAAGTAGATAAGGGAGTCATCGAAGCAGCAGAAAGTATGGGAGCCGGATTATTTACCATTATTTTCAAGGTACTTCTGGCAGAGGCCAGAACTTCCCTGATAGTCGGAGCAACCATTGCTCTTGGAACGATCCTTGGCTATTCCGCTATGGCCGGCGTTGTCGGCGGCGGCGGACTTGGTAACATTGCTATCCAGTATGGTTACTACAGAAACAAGCTGGATGTGATGTATGCAGCAGTTATTATCCTGATCGTCATTGTTCAGGTACTGCAGATGATCGGAACCGCATTATCCAAGAAGCTGGATAAGCGTATCACCGATTAATACCGGATAAAACCCGGAAGGGTTTATCATAAATGCATTATATTTAGGAGGAGAGTATTATGAAAAAAGCATTAGCACTGATTCTGACAGCATCTTTACTGACAGGAGTTCTGACAGCCTGCGGAAGCAGCAACGCACAGACAGATGCAGCAGAAACAACCACAGAAGAAACTACAGCAGATGATGCTGCAGCAACAGAAGAGACTGCAGACACAGATGCACAGGCAGAGACAGGTGATCTTCAGGTGATTACTGTAGCAGCAACAGCTGTTCCCCACGCAGAAATCCTTGAAGCAGCAAAGCCCATCCTTGCAGAGCAGGGTTATGATCTTCAGATCACAGTATTTGATGATTATGTACAGCCCAATGAAGTAGTAGAAGCAGGTGATATTGACTGCAACTATTTCCAGCACACACCTTATCTTGACAGCTACAATGAAGAGAGAGGAACACACCTTGTAAGTGTTGGAGAGATCCACTATGAGCCTATCGGTATCTATGCAGGAACAGAAAGTGACCTGTCCAATATCCCTGATGGTGCTGATATCGCAATCCCTAACGATACAACAAACGAAGCAAGAGCACTTCTGATCCTTCAGGACAATGGTATCATTACCTTAAAGGAAGGTGCCGGCATCGATGCAACCATCAATGATATCGCTGAGAATCCTCACAACATCAACTTCGTTGAGATGGAAGCAGCACAGGTATCCAAGGTTCTTGGTGAAGTAGCATTCGCAGTTATCAACGGTAACTACGCACTGGATGCAGGTCTGAATGCACAGACAGACGCTCTGGCATCTGAGACATCTGATTCCCTTGCAGCACAGACATATGTAAATGTCGTTGTTGTTAAGGAAGGCAACGAGGACAATGAAGGTGTTAAGGCACTGGTTAACGTTCTTAAGTCTGATGATATCAAGAAGTTTATCGAAGAGACCTATGAAGGAGCAGTTGTTCCTTACGAAGGCTAATCCAAAGTTTGAAACTGAACAGAGACTGAAATAACAGGCGGATCGCTGCTTATGCAGCGGTCCGTTTTTGTGCTATGCGCCAAAGACCTGCAGATCATAACAAAATATTTTTCAGGGTTGTTGACACATCTTCTCATTAGTGATAGCATATAGTTAACACGTGTTAAATGAAATGCGAAATGGGCAAAAGGGTGCAAAATGGAAGAAGTTTCCCGTATGACATTGGAAGAAATATCTAAAAAAATAGGTATTTCGCGCACAACAATATACAAAGTGCTCAAAAACAAAGATGGTGTCAGCGAAGAAACCGTAAAAACGGTACAGGATGCGCTGGAAAAGTACCATTATGTACAGAACAGAAATGCCCGTAATCTGGCCATGAACCGCCATTATACGATCGGGTATGTGGGATTCCGGTCAAAGAGTGCCAATTACTTTGCAACGGAAGTAGGCAGAGGACTTAAGAGGGCACTGCAGGAATTTGGAGATGACGGACTGACTCTCATGATCTCTGAATTTGATGTGGAGAAGCCTTCGGAGCAGCTTGCAGCTGTAGAAGAGATGAGACAGCAGGGTGTTGACAGCTTTATCCTTTCCTATTCCAGCCATGAAGTGATCCTCCAGATCCTGGAAAGGCTTGAAAAGGAGAACTGCAGGATCGTATTGCTCAGCCGGGATGTGGCAGAGCATCCGGACAATTATTATGTGGGCGTGGACTATTACCGGAGCGGTATGCTGGCGGCGGAGCTTCTGATGAAGCTGATGCCGGAGGGCGGCAGGGTCTTCGTACCGGTAACAGAAGAATATAAGACCAATCAGGATATTTTAAGCAGGCTTTCCGGATTCCGGGATAAGCTTGAAAACTGTGGCAGGCTTACGATGTTGCAGCCGGCTTTCGGACTGACAGAAGAAAAGGAGATCCGGAAGACACTGGAGAAGCTTTTACAGGGAGAAGAACCGGATGAAAGACCGGATGGAGTGTTTGACCTGACTTACCGGCTGGATGTGATCGCAGATGTCCTGAAGCAGCAGAAGAAAAAAATTCCGCTAGTGGGCTTCGATCTGTTTGAGGAGATCAGGGACAGGGTGGAGGATTCCACGATCGATGCGGTGATCTATCAGGATCTGAGCAGCCAGGCATACCGGGCAGTGAGAATGCTGTTTGAAGAGATGTGCTACGGCAAGATCCGGAGTGAAAAGAAGCATTATGCCAAGCTGGAGATCATCATGAAAGAGAATCTTATTTATTTCTGAGGATTTTAGATAGAACGATGGAACAGAAGGGTATCAGAAGAAAAGGAGGAGAGAAATGTTATACGTAGGAATTGATTTGGGAACCAGTGCAGTGAAGCTGCTTCTGATGGACGGAGATGGAAAGATACAGAAGATCGTATCCAGAGAATATCCCCTGTATTTCCCGCATCCGGGCTGGTCAGAGCAGAAGCCGGAGGACTGGTATGAGCAGGTCATGGATGGCATGAAGGAGCTGATCGCAGAGGCAGATAAGAGTAAGATCGCAGGCATCAGCTTTGGCGGACAGATGCACGGACTTGTCATTCTGGATAAGGAGGATCAGGTGATCCGTCCCGCAATCCTCTGGAATGACGGCAGGACTTATGAAGAGTGTGATTATCTGAACAATGTGATCGGCAAGGAGAAGCTTTCCGAGTATACAGCCAATATTTCCTTTACCGGATTTACGGCACCGAAGATCCTCTGGGTGAAGAACAAGGAGCCGGAGAACTTCAAAAAAATCGTGAAGATCATGCTTCCCAAGGACTATATCGCCTATAAGCTGACCGGAGTGAACTGCACGGACGTATCCGATGCTTCCGGTATGCTCCTGATGGATGTAAAGAACCGCCGCTGGTCAAAGGAAATGTGTGAGATCTGCGGAATCAGCGAAGAGATGCTGCCAAAGCTTTATGAAAGCTATGAGTGCGTAGGCACAGTAAAGCCGGAGATCGCAAAAGAACTTGGTATTCCGGAGACAGTAAAGGTGGCAGCCGGTGCAGGAGACAATGCCGCAGCAGCAGTAGGAACCGGAACTGTTGGAGATGGCATGTGCAATATTTCCCTTGGAACAAGCGGAACTATCTTTATCTCTTCTGAAAAGTTTGGTGTAGATAAGAACAATGCCCTGCATGCCTTTGCACATGCAGACGGACATTATCATCTGATGGGATGTATGCTCAGTGCAGCTTCCTGTAATAAATGGTGGATGGATGAGATCATCGGTACTTCCGATTACGGTGAGGAGCAGAAGAAGATCGGTACTCTTGGAGAGAACCATGTATACTTCCTGCCTTACCTGATGGGCGAGCGTTCCCCTCATAATAACCCCAATGCCAGAGGAACCTTCATCGGTATGACGATGGATACCACAAGAGCGGACATGACCCAGGCAGTACTGGAAGGCGTGGCTTTTGCCCTGCGTGATTCCTTCGAAGTAGCCAAGTCCCTTGGCATTAAGATCGAGCGGACCAAGATCTGCGGCGGCGGTGCGAAGAGTCCTCTCTGGAAAAAGATGATCGCCAATATCCTGAACCTGAAGGTAGATGTGATCGAAAGCGAAGAAGGCCCGGCTCTTGGCGGTGCCATGCTGGCAGCCGTAGCCTGCGGAGAATATAAGAATGTGGAAGAAGCTGCCGCTAAGATCGTAAAGATCGTTGATACGGTAGAGCCGGAGGAAGAACTGGTAAAGAAGTATGATGAGCGTTATCAGCAGTTCAGACAGATCTATCCTGCCTGCAAACCGCTGTTTGATATCATTAAGTAATTTTATTCTAAAGAAGGGAGAAGGAAAATGAAGATTTACAGTGTAACAGATGAGAAATTTAAGACCTATGGAAGAGTTGTTACCGGGATCGATTTTTCGGAGCTCTGCAAGGCCATGGAAGAAACACCCTGTCCTGAGGATGTGATCTATGTACCGGGAGATCCGAAGCTCGAGGCACTTCCGGTCATGAAAGAGCTGACAGATAAGACCTACGGGGAACTGCCGATCCAGATCGGTTACTGCAATGGACACAACTGCATGCTGAACGCTTTTGAATATCACAGAAGCTCAGAGATCAATGTGGCGGCGACAGATGCCATTCTGATCCTTGGCAGACAGCAGGATATCACAGAGGATTTCACCTATGATACCTCTCTGGCAGAAGCATTTCTGATTCCTGCCGGAACCGCAGTAGAAGTATATGCAACCACTCTGCATTATGCACCCTGCGGCGTAAACGGACAGGGCTTCCGTGTTGTTGTGGTACTTCCGAAGGGAACCAACCTTGATCTGGAAGTAACTCATACAGAGGGTGAGGACGGACACCTTACCGCAAAGAACAAATGGCTCCTTGGCCATCCCGAAGGAGGACTTCCGGAAGGCAGCCCCATGGGACTTGTTGGAAAGAACCTTAATATCAATGAATAAAACAATATAAGAAAACAGGAGGTAGGTAATCATGAACAATTTACCGGTAGTAAAACTTGGTATCGTGGCAGTCAGCCGTGACTGTTTCCCGATCGAATTATCACAGAAGAGACGTGCAGCAATCAAGGCTGCCTACAAGGGTGACTTATATGAGTGCCCTGTAACTGTGGAAAATGAGCAGGATATGCTGAAGGCAGTAGAGGATGTCAAGAAGGCAGAATGTAATGCCCTTGTAGTATTCCTTGGAAACTTCGGACCGGAAACACCGGAAACCCTGATCGCAAAGAATTTTGACGGCCCCTGCATGTTCGTAGCAGCAGCAGAAGGTGACGGCGACATGATCAATGGAAGAGGAGATGCTTACTGTGGTATGCTGAACTGCTCTTACAACCTGAAAATGCGTCATCTGCAGGGCTATATTCCTGAATATCCTGTAGGAACCGCAGATGATATCGCAAAGATGATCGGCGAATTCGTACCGATCGCACGTGCTGTCATTGGTGTCCGCAATCTGAAGATCATTACCTTTGGTCCCCGTCCCCAGGACTTCTTTGCCTGCAACGCACCGATCAAGGGCTTATATGAGCTTGGCGTAGAGATCGAAGAGAACTCTGAGCTGGATCTGCTTGTTTCCTTCAAGGAGCATGAGAATGATCCCCGTATCCCTGAGGTATGTGCAGACATGGCTAAGGAAATGGGCGAGGGCTGCTACTATGAAGACCTCAATGTCAAGATGGCACAGTTTGAGCTTACCCTGCTTGACTGGGCTGAGAACCACAAGGGTGCAAGAAAGTATGTTGCTTTTGCTGACAAGTGCTGGCCTGCATTCCCTTCCCAGTTCGGATTTGAGCCCTGCTATGTAAACAGCCGTCTGGCATCCCGTGGCATTCCGGTATCCTGCGAAGTAGATATCTATGGTGCTTTAAGCGAATACATCGGACTGTGTGTATCTGATGATGCAGTTACCCTGCTTGATATCAACAACTCTGTACCGAAGTACATTTATGATGAGGATATTGCCGGCAAGTATGACTATGCTTTGACAGACACCTTCATGGGCTTCCACTGCGGAAATACACCGGAGTGCAAGATGTGCTCATCCAGAGCTGTTAAATATCAGCTTATCCAGCACAGACTTCTTGAGCCTGCAGGAAGTGACCCTGATTTCACAAGAGGAACTCTGGAAGGTGATATCGCAGCTTCTGACATTACCTTCTATCGTCTGCAGTGCAATTCAGACGGAGAACTTGTTTCTTATGTAGCAGAAGGAGAGATCCTTGACGTTCCTACCAGATCCTTCGGTGGTATCGGTATCTTCGCTATTCCTGAAATGGGAAGATTCTACCGTCATGTACTGGTTGAGAAGAATTTCCCTCACCACGGCGCTGTTATGTTCGGACATTACGGAAAAGCAATGTTCGAAGTACTGAAGTTCCTTGGTGTAAAGCTTGACAGCATCGGTTACAACCAGCCGAAGGGAGTTCGTTATCCTTCTGAGAATCCTTTCGCATAAGGAACCGGACAGACTGAAAGGTTAAGATGAAATAAAATAAGACTGCCGCTCTTTTCCATGACAGAAAGCTGTGTGGAAGAGACGGCAGTTTTTTGATGAATGAACAGAAGAGATTTTTACTTTTTTTGCAAGAAAATATACAAGATTTCTGTCAGTAAGATGAGTATACTCTATCTTGCTTCAGTAGAGAAAATTTCTATTTCAGGAGGAAAAGGAAATGGCAGGAAGTTCAGCAAAGGATATGACAGTCGGATCGCCGATGAAGCTGATTCTGGGGTTTGCAGTGCCCCTGTTATTTGGCTTTCTGTTCCAACAGTTTTATAGTGTGGTGGATACGATTATCGTAGGAAAAACGCTTGGTGTCAATGCTCTTGCAGGGGTAGGTGCAACTGGTTCTGTGAATTTCCTTGTGATCGGTTTCTGCATGGGCGTCTGCAATGGCTTTGCCATTCCGGTCGCACAGAAATTTGGTGCGAAAGACTACGTGACCATGCGCCGGTTCATTGCAAACAGTGTATGGCTTTCCATAGGATTCGCCGCAGTAATGACAGTACTGGTATCGGTATTCTGCAGACAGATTCTGACACTGATGCGTACACCGGAGGATATTTTCGAGTATGCTTATATTTATATCCTGATCATATTTATCGGTATTCCTGCCACTTATTTATATAATATCCTGTCCGGTATTATAAGGGCGATCGGAGACAGCAAGACGCCGCTTGCATTTCTTGTGATCTCTTCCGTACTGAATATCGGGCTCGATCTTGTCCTGATCGTGATATTTCAGATGGGAGTTGCAGGAGCAGCAGTAGCAACTGTTCTTTCCCAGCTTATTTCAGGCATTCTGTGCCTGATCTATCTGATCTATAAATTTGAGATCCTGCGGGTACAGAAGGATGAGTGGAAAATGGATCTTCATCTGATGGGGATCCTGTGCAGTATGGGTGTTCCCATGGGACTGCAGTATTCCATCACGGCGATCGGCTCTGTGATCCTGCAGACAGCGGTAAATACCCTTGGTTCTGTAGCGGTAGCAGCTACAACAGCCGGTTCCAAGGTAAGTCTTTTCTTCTGCTGTCCCTATGATGCACTGGGATCTACCATGGCAACCTATGGCGGGCAGAATGTGGGAGCAAAGAGACTTGACCGTATCGGGAAAGGTCTGTTATCCTGTAGCATATTGGGAATTGTTTATTCCATTGCAGCTTTTGTGATCATGTATTTTTTCGGAGACAAATTTGCATTAATGTTTTTGGATGCAGGAGAGACAGAAATTCTGCAGAATGCAAGGATGATGCTTGTGATCAATTCGGCATTCTACATACCGCTGACCTTTGTGAATGTGATCCGTTTCCTGATCCAGGGTATGGGATACAGCACCTTTGCAATCCTGGCAGGGGTATTTGAGATGGTGGCAAGAACGCTTGCGGGCGTATTTCTGGTACCGAAGTTTGGCTATATCGGAGCCTGCTTTGCAAGTCCGCTAGCATGGATCTTCGCAGATCTGTTCCTGTTCCCGGCATATTTCTATGTGATGAAGAGGCTGCATAAGATTTTGAAAGTGTAGTCCCCGGAAGGGGAGAAGGGCTGCGCATATTTTCAGATGGCGCAGAAAAACAGAATGAATGCAGAAGAAGAACAAATGAAAAAAAGGCTCCGTGAGCTGGCTGAAAGATCCTACAGAGGGAATTGTTATACCTTTACGGATTTTCTGTCACTTGCGGAGCTTTCCTGTTATTATGAGCTGGAGCGGGAGCTGTCCTTTGCTGGGGGAAAGGTATCCGGCGGCAGTGAGGGACGGGAACGGTGCATGATCCGGTTTGGCAATCCGCAGGAGCTTGGGTATGAAGAGGATTTTCCCATAGTCTGCCTGAAAATAGAACCGCTCATGAAGAAATTTGCGGAGGATCTGACACACAGGGATTTCCTTGGAGCACTGATGAATCTTGGTATTGAAAGAAGTACACTTGGGGATATTATCCTTCAGGAAAAAGAGGCGTTTCTGTTCTGCAAAGAGAGCATAGCACCCTATATCACAGAGAATCTGACAAGAGTAAGACATACGTCTGTTCTCTGCAAAATAACAGAAGAGATACCGGCAGAAGGAGAAGCTGATCTTAAGGATATCAAAATACAGATTGCATCAGAACGTATTGACGGTGTGATCGCAAAGGTGTATAAATTATCAAGAAGTGACAGTGCAGCTCTGTTCCTGCAAAAGAGGGTCTTTGTGAACGGCAGACTCTGCGAAAACAACAGTCATATGCTGAAGGAACAGGATCAGGTTTCAGTGCGTGGCTACGGGAAATTTATCTTCGCAGGAGGCCAGGGATTAAGCAAAAAGGGAAAACTGAATGCACTTGTCCAGGTATATGGCGGATAGGAAAGGACAGAAAAGTATATGCTGTTATTACAACAAATGATAATCATGTTTCTGCTGATGAGCGTCGGCTTTGTGGGAAGCAGGATAGGAATGATCACAGAAGAAACGTCTAGAAAGCTGTCGGCGATCGTTGTGAATATTGCCAATCCGGCAATGATCCTCGTGAGTGGCATGAGTGATGAGCGGATGGAAGGAAAGGAGCTGCTTTCCCTGACGGTAGTGATCCTTGCCATTTATGCGGTACTTCTGCTGCTGGCATATCTGCTGCCCAGACTTCTGCATGTAGCTCCAGAGAGCAGGGGTGTTTATCAGTCCATGACGGTATTTTCCAATATCGGTTTTATGGGATATCCCATGATCGCAGCCCTGTATGGGAACGGCGCAGTCCTTTACGGAGCCCTGTATGGCATCCCTTTTAATATACTGATCTATACTTACGGAGTTTCCACACTGCGTAAAAAAGGAGAGGGAGAAGAGAAGGAAAAGCTTTCCCTGAAGGAGATCCTGAATATTGGTGTGATCACCAGTATTATTTCACTGATCCTGTATCTTGGGCAGATCCGGGTACCGGGATTTCTTACAGATACCCTGAATTATCTGGGAAACCTGACAGCACCTTTAAGCATGATGGTCATCGGGGCTTCCATGACAAGCATCAGCCTGAAGGATCTGTTTACAGATGGGAAATTATTGCTCTTTTCCCTGATCAAGCTGCTGCTTGTGCCGGTTCTTGGTATGCTGCTGATCCGTCAGGTGGTGGCAAATGAAGTGATCTGCGGTGTCTTTATGATCATGCTGGCAACACCGGTGGGAAGCATGACTGCCATGCTGGCGCAGGAATATGACGGAGACTATGAGACAGCATCAAGGGGCGTGACACTGACAACGCTTTTGTCGGTCATTACGATGCCGGTGGTATCACTGCTCCTGTTTTAGGGATTTACAGACAGCAAAATCAAATAAAACATAAAATATAACAGGAAATAAAATATACAGGAATGGAAACAGGGAAAGGAAGGTTTATGATGGAAAAGGTAACGGACAAGTTTTTACGCTATGTACAGATAGATACCCAGTCTGATGAGGAAGGAACAGGCACGCCCACAACGGCAAAGCAGCATGATCTTGCAGGGCTCCTTACAGAAGAGCTTGAGAAAATGGGCGCAGAGGAGATCACTTATGACAGGGAGCACTGTTATGTGTATGCTTCTATTCCTGCCACAGAAGGAATGGAAGGAAAACCGGTCATGGGCTTCATTTCCCATATGGATACTTCTCCCGCAGTGTCAGGTGCGAATGTAAAGCCGCAGATCATTACAGGATATGACGGCGGGGACATCGTTCTGAACAGAGAACAGGGTATTGTCATGAAAACAGCAGATTTCCCGGAGCTCAAGGCATATCAGGGAAAGAGCCTGATCGTGACAGATGGAACGACCCTTCTTGGAGCAGATGACAAGGCAGGTGTTGCCGAGATCATGACCATGGCAGAGTATCTGCTTTCCCATAAGGACATCCAGCATGGAAAGATCCGGATCGGATTTACTCCGGATGAAGAAGTGGGAGCCGGTGCTGATCACTTTGATGTAAAGCTGTTTGCTGCAGATTATGCCTATACCGTAGACGGAGGAAAGATCGGGGAGCTGGAATATGAGAATTTCAATGCAGCAGGAGCCAGAGTCACCTTCCATGGGAGAAGCGTGCATCCGGGAGAGGCCAAGAACAAAATGAAGAATGCCCTGTTGATCGCCATGGAATTCCAGGGGATGCTGCCGGTATTTGAAAATCCTATGTATACAGAGAAGTACGAGGGATTTTATCATCTGGATGCGCTGAACGGAGATATTGAAAAGGCAGTAGCCGATTATATCATCAGAGATCATTCCAGAGAGAAATTTGAGCAGAAGAAAGCGCTGTTTGAGAAAGCTGCTGCATTCCTGAATGAGAAATACGGGGAAGGCACGGTAGAAACAGATCTGAAGGATTCCTACTACAACATGAAGGAGATCATAGAAGATCATATGGAGCTGATCGATCATGCCATAGAAGCGATGGAGGAAGCCGGGGTAGAGCCGGTGGTAGTTCCGATCCGTGGCGGCACAGACGGTGCCAGACTTTCCTATATGGGTCTGCCCTGTCCGAATCTCTGTACAGGGGGCCATAATTTCCACGGCAGATTCGAGTATATCTGCATCGAGTCCATGGAGGCAGTGGTAAAGATCCTTCTGAACCTGACAAGGGGGTAAACGGTATGAACATATATGATATTATCGGACCGGTTATGGTCGGCCCTTCCAGTTCCCATACAGCGGGCGCTGTCAAGATCGGCTATGTATCAGGAAAGCTTCTCGGGGAGCCTGTCAGGGAAGCCAGGATCCTGCTGTATGGATCCTTTCTGGCAACCGGGGTAGGACATGGTACCAGAAAGGCGATCATAGCGGGGCTTCTTGGAATGAAGCCGGATGATATCAGAATACCGGAAAGCTTTGTGCTGGCAGAAGAAAGAGGGATCCGTTTTTCCTTCGGAGAAGCGGAGCTGAAGGAGGGACATCCCAATTCAGCAGAGCTCCTTCTTACCGGAGAAACAGGTAAGACACTGGAGATTGTGGGAGAGTCTCTTGGCGGCGGCAGGATCAATATTGCGAGAATTGACGGGATCGCAACCAACTTTTCCGGGGATTACCCTACGCTGATCGTACATAACCTGGATCAGCCGGGGCATGTCACAGAGGTTACGTCCATGCTGGGACATAAGTCCGTGAATATCGCAACGATGCAGCTGTACCGGAGAAGCCGTGGCGGTGATGCGGTTATGGTGATTGAATGCGATCAGGAGGTTCCGGAGGACGGAATCCGTTTCCTGACGCATCTGGAAGGAATCCAGAAGGTGACATACTTAAGCCTTCTGTAGCAGAGACTTTGAAGGGAGAGCAGAGCGGATGATTTATCATTCCATAGAAGAGATCAGAAATCAGGCAGAAGAAAAACAGGTTCCCATGTGGCGCATCATCATGGAAAAGGACAGGGAAGAGAGACAGGTTTCACAGGAGGAAACCTTTGAAACCATGAGAGCCATGTACCTTGCCATGAAGCAGGCTGATCAGGCCTATAACGGAGCCCTTTTTTCACCGAGCGGCCTTGCCGGAGGAGACGGAGAAAAGCTCCATGCTTATAACCAGACAGGAAACAGCCTGATGGGCGTGTATCCTTCTCTTGTCATGGAAAAGGCAGTCAAGATGGGAGAATCCAATGCCTGCATGAAGAGGATCGTGGCAGCGCCTACAGCAGGATCCTGTGGTGTCATACCGGCAGTGCTGCTTGCCTATGAGGAACTGTTCGGGGAAAACGAAGAGAGAATGGTGGAAGCACTTTTCTTAAGTGCCGGCATTGGGGAAGTGATCGCTGAGAATGCCAGTATCGCCGGAGCAGCAGGAGGCTGTCAGGCAGAAATAGGTTCAGCGAGCGCCATGGCCGGTGCAGCCCTTGTTTATCTGCAGGGAGGAAGTAATGAAGCCATTACACATGCCGTAGCGATGGCATTGAAAAATATGCTCGGACTTGCCTGTGATCCGGTATGCGGACTTGTTGAGGTGCCGTGCATCAAAAGGAACGCGGCAGGAGCCGTGAATGCCGTAACGGCTGCCCAGATGGCGCTGGCAGGAATCAGAAGCGCGATCCCTGCCGATGAGGTAGTGGATACCATGCGCAGGATCGGCAATGAAATGCCGGTGGATCTGAAGGAAACAGGAGAGGGAGGCCTTGCTGTCACAGAGACCGGAAAGAGGCTCCGTACTCATTTTGAAGCAGAAAATAAGAATTAGCTACTTATAAATAAGTAGAAGGAGTAGAAAGAATTAGTAATAAATGGTCTGAAAATGTATTATTAATGATAATTGACTTTGAAAAGATACGAGATTACAATAGCTGTAAACGAAACGGAGGACAGAAATGAACCATAAAAGGATCGCTTTTGTCTGGCAAAGGAGGAGTTGCAGTGAAAAATTTTGTGATCGCTATTAC
>CACXDC010000067.1 GCA_902766365.1 uncultured Lachnospiraceae bacterium
AATCCGGCAGAATACAGAAAGCTGTATGGTTAGGGCAAGGAGCGTGCAATGATGAAACAGGGAAAACTTCGTTTTTTATCCGTTCGTATGCTGTGTGTGTTTATTGGTCTGATCGCTGTGATCGGTGTACTGAGTCTGGCACTGCTTGTCAGTTTTTTTAAGGGAAGTGGTGCAAATGCAGTGGTACTTGCAGTCTGTATAGGGCTGACGCTTTTTTTATGCTGGTTTTTCTGGATGTTTATTGTAAAACCATTTAATCAGATGGAAAAGAGCATAGGACTCTTTCTGGACGGATATACCACAAGCAATCTGATGGGGGATGACAATACTCTTTATATTTCACCGGCATATGAGGGAGTGATCACCAAGATCCAGTATATGATGCAGTCCCAGGAGCTGTTGAATCTGAATAAGCGCCAGGCACAGTATCTGGCACTGCAGAATCAGATCAATCCTCATTTCCTTTATAATACACTGGAAAGTATAAGGAGTGAGGCTCTGATCGCAGGTCTGATGGATGTGGCAGATATGACGGAAGCACTGGCTGCATTTTTCCGTTACACGATCAGCAAGGTGGAAAATCTTGTTTCTGTGGAAGAAGAACTTCAGAACTGTATGACTTATTTCAAGATCCAGCAATACCGGTTCGGAGACAGACTGCAGCTTGCAATTGAATGTGATGAAGAGGAAAAAAATGAGATCTATCAATGCCGGATCCCGAAACTGACACTGCAGCCCATACTTGAGAACAGTATCATCCATGGAACAGAGTGTAAACTTGGAACCGGACATATCAGGATCAGACTGGAAAAAACGGCAGACTGCGTGCTTCTCTGGATCTCTGACGATGGCAGTGGCATGGATGAAAGCAAGGTTGCAGAGATCAATGAAAAGCTTCAGAAAAGTGCAGGCATGATCTCGGCTAAGGAAACAGAAAGCCAGGGTGGTATAGCACTTATTAATGTAAATAACAGAATCCACCTTCTGTTCGGTGAAGAATATGGACTGCATGTTTACTCCATGCCGGATGTCGGAACTGATGTGGAGATACGGCTCCCTGCAGTCTACAGTGAGCGGGAGTACCGTCAGTACGGGAAAAAAGAAAGTTATTCCTTTGAATAGCCGTAAAAGCGAAAAGACAGGAGAGAGATAAAAGGTGATCAAAGAAGTGCTGCGCATGGAAAGAGTAACCTATAAAGAACAGGGACAGATCTGTCTGGATAATTTCAATATTACTGTACAGAGAGGAGAGATCTTCGGGCTTGTTCCTGTCAATTATTATGGGATGGATGCGCTTCTTAAGCTTCTTGTGCATAATCTCCCGCTTCATTATGGTTATGTTTATTATCAGGAAAGACTGGTCAATCAGTGGCAGCGCCCAAGGGACAGTTCCAACAGGATCAGTATTATCCAGAATAAAAGCAGCCTGGCAAATGACCTCAGAGTAACGGATAATGTATTCGTACTCAGAAAAGGGTTTCAGAAGTGGATCCTTTCAGCCTCCATGCTGCGGAAACAACTGCAGCCTTTTCTGGATGAAATCGGGGTAAATATTCCGGCAGATCGCTATGTCAGTGAACTGTCAGCCTTTGAAAAATTTGTAGTGGAACTGCTGAAAGCCATTGTTGCCGGAAATCATCTGATTGTCCTTGAGGATATAGGATCGTTCATCAGTGAAAGTGAACTGGAAAGATTACACAGGATCATCCGGTATTATGCAGAAAAAGGGTTTTCTTTTCTCTATATTGCCCCCCACTTTGAAGAGGCAAACCAGCTTTGTGACAGAATGGCATTAATGGTGAACGGAAAGATCATTAAATGCTTCCGGGCAGGAGATACGATACCGGCTACTTTCCCGGTCAGAAGTGTGGAGGACTATGATAACTGGGTGCGTACCCAGCTTACACTCAGACAGAAGGAACGGGAAATGCAGGCAGTACTGACTATGGAAAATGTCTGTCGTGGGAAGCTTAAGGGGGTAAATCTCCGGATCGCACCTGGAGAATGCGTAGTATTACAGGATCTTGATAATGCAATCGTTTCAGATTTTATAGATCTGTTTCAGGGAGAGAAGCCAGAAAGGGGAACCTTTATCCTGGATGGTGGAAAACAGATCACAAAAAGGAACCGGGACCTGGCAGTCATACAGGAACTTCCTACAGAAACCATGCTTTATGAGGGGATGAGTTATTTTGACAATCTCTGCATGAATATGGATCACAGAGTCAGAGGGGTCTGGTATCAGAAGGGTATCCGGAAAAGTATCAAGCATGAATATGGAGATCTGCTGGGAGAAGATGTCTTTGACAGCAATGTAAAATATCTTTCAGCCAAGCAGAAATATGATCTGGTCTATACCAGGATTTATTTACAGCAGCCTAAAGTGGTACTTTGCATACAGCCGTTTAAGAATGCGGAAGTATCTCTGCGAAGCCATATCTGGGAGCTGCTTGAGAGATTTTTAAGTAAAAAGATAGCAGTTATCATCATGGCGGTCAATCTGGCTGATTCACTGGCCCTTGCAGACCGTCTGATCAGGATAAAGCATGGCAGTGTACAGGAAGTATATGACAAGGAAGATTTCCTGAAGCTGCCGATTCACACACCCTGGCTTCATTTATATCAGGAGAGATATGCAATGGATATGCCAGAGGAATAAGGAGAATGATTATGAGACTTGGAGCACTGGAAGCTGGCGGCACAAAAATGGTGTGCGCCATAGGCGATGAAAAAGGAAATATAGAAGAAAGGGTATCCATACCGACCAAAACACCAGAGGAGACGATTCCTCTCCTGATTGATTTCTTTAAGCAGAGAAATATTGATGCACTTGGAATCGGCTGTTTTGGCCCGCTGGAGCTGAATCCGAAGGCAGAAAAGTATGGTTATATTACAACAACTACCAAGGTAGCATGGAGAAATTTTGATTTCCTTGGCAGTATGAAAAATGCACTGCAATGTCCGGTTGGTTTTGATACAGACGTAAATGGATCTGTACTTGGAGAAGTGACTTTCGGACAGGCAAAGGGCAAAAGCTGTGCGCTGTATCTGACAATTGGCACCGGTATTGGTGCAGGTATTTATATTGAAGGAAAATTGCTTCATGGAATGCTCCATCCGGAAGCAGGACATGTACTGATCACAAGAAGAGAAACAGAT
>CACXDC010000068.1 GCA_902766365.1 uncultured Lachnospiraceae bacterium
ATACGTGCTGGCCGGTGTATTTCTTGTGCTGGTGATCGCTCTTTCCAAAGTGCCTCCGTCATTTATGGTAAGGGGCATGAAGTCGATCGTATTTCTGCTTATTATGGCAGTGGTCTGCAATCTTTTCCTGACACAGGGAGAGCCGCTTGTTACCATCTGGAAGCTGACAATCACGAAAGAAGGTGTGATCCAGGCAGGGAAAATGGCAGTCAGGCTGGTATTCCTGATCACAGGCTCTTCCGTGATGACACTGACAACCACACCCAATCAGCTCACGGACGGGCTGGAGAAGCTGTTAAAGCCGTTAAATGCTATCCATGTACCGGTGCATGAGATCGCCATGATGATGTCGATCGCACTCCGGTTCATTCCGATCCTGATCGAGGAAACAGATAAGATCATGAAAGCGCAGATTGCCCGTGGTGCGGATTTCGAGAGTGGTAATCTGATCCAGAAGGCGAAGAATATGGTGCCGCTGCTAGTACCTCTTTTTGTATCTGCATTCCGGAGAGCCAACGATCTGGCGACTGCTATGGAGGCCAGATGCTATCGGGGCGGCGAAAACAGGACGAAGATGAAGCCACTGATCTACCACAGGAGAGATTATCTGGCCTATGGAGTTGTTGTATTGTATCTTGCAACAGGTGTGGTCCTTGGACGGATCCTGTTTTAAAGGAAAGTAAAATAAACCAGGAAAAGGCAGAAAAAAGAGCTGATGATCAGCCCGGAGCCTGAACTGCAGGGCGGAGCAGCGTTTTATAAAACAGACAGGAGTGCCATGAAACGGGTAAAATTAGTTGTTGCATATGATGGAACTGCATATCATGGCTGGCAGGTACAGCCAAACGGGAGAACCATAGAGGGAGAACTGAACCGGGCACTGTCAGAGCTTCTGCACGAAGAGATCCAGGTGATCGGAGCGAGCCGGACGGATTCCGGGGTGCATGCGCTCTGTAATGTGGCGGTGTTTGACACACAGGCAAGGATCCCGGCAGAGAAGATCTGTTATGCGGTGAACCAGAGACTGCCGGAGGATATCCGGGTCAGGGAATCCTGCGAGGTAGCACCTGATTTTCATCCAAGACACTGCAGCAGCCGGAAGACCTATGAGTACCGGATCTATCAGGATACCTTTCCGGAGCCGGTCAGAAGACTGTATACCTACTTTACCTATGTACCGCTTGATCTTGACAGGATGAGAGAAGGAGCGGCGTATCTTGTCGGAGAACATGATTTCAAAAGCTTCTGCAGTGTGGCAGCCGTGGTGGAAACCACAGTCAGGACGATCCTTTCCATTACGATCGAAAGGCAGGGAAAGGAAATTGTGATCTCTGTCTGCGGCACCGGCTTTTTGTATAATATGGTACGGATCATTGCCGGCACTCTGATGG
The DNA here is from genome assembly GCA_902766365.1 of uncultured Lachnospiraceae bacterium. Lineage (GTDB taxonomy): Bacteria > Bacillota > Clostridia > Lachnospirales > Lachnospiraceae > Suilimivivens. Next base: position 1,392 of record CACXDC010000068.1, read on the forward strand.
AAGTAGGAAGAGGCAGTTATCCGCCTGAACATGTAAAGGATATTCTGGAAGTAAGGGACAGACAGGCAGCAGGGCCAACGGCACCGGCCTGTGGACTGACGCTGGTGAAATATGAATGGACAGGTCAGGATGAAACAGAGCAGAATGAAGCAGAACAGAACGAAACAGAGCAGAATGAAAAAGAGTAGAATGAAGCAGATCATAATGAAATAAACAGATCATAATGAAATAGAGAAAATAACAGGGATTACCGGTGGAAAACAGACCACCGGTAATTTTTTATGTCATAGGAAATTACTCCGTAATTTTCCAATGACATAAAAAGTCCTCCGGCAGGATTCTTTCTTACAAAAAATTAAAATTCTAGTTGACAGATAGGAAAAGTAGGGGTATTATAAATTCATACAATTCATACGAAATAAGTAGGGATTAGAAAAACGAAAGGAGAACGATCATGATGTACATGGAATACGGATGTTGTTGCTGCAAGGAGAGAAGAAATACGCTGTGTGGACGAATGTGCTGAATGACGGGATTTTGATAGATAAAAACAAGATCAGCAGATGTCCGGGCAGCCGGACTTTTTTTATGCCATAGGAAATTATTCCATAATTTTCCAATGACATAAAAAAGCCCTTCGGGCAGGATTCTTTCTTACTTCAGTGAGGAAATATTTATTTGAGGAGAAAAATTATGAAAAAGAGAGTACTTGGTTTATTACTTACTACAGCAATAACAGCACTTGCACTTACCGGATGCGGACAGACCGGAAGCATTGCCAGCACAGGCAGTGACACAGAAAGCACCGGGGAAGAAAATGCAGAAGAAACCGCTGCAGAGACAGCAGACGCAGCAGAGACAGAAGCTGCCGGAGAAGAGAACGGAGAGGCAGCTACGCAGGATCATGGCACACTGAAGGTTTCCTTTATGACAGGAAACATCCGTATCGCCGTGAATATCCTGGCACTGGAAAAGGGATATTTCGCAGAGGAAGGCGTTACTGTAGAGCCGGTGAACATTGGCGGACAGGATGCCCTGACAGCCATCAATGGCAGTGACGATCAGCTCGATATCCTGAACACCGGATTTGTACCGGATCTGCAGGCCATCGGTTCCGGATATGACATCACTGTGATCGGTGGAACAGCAGTAGAAGGCGGTGCGATCATCGCAAAGAGCGGCAACACTGCAGCATATCAGGACGCTGACAAGGTGATCAATATTGATGCAGTTACTTCTGCGAAGCTTGGATTTGTCAGAAATGAGTCCTCCTGGGTTGTGACCAGACAGTACCTGCTTGACAATGGTGTTTCCGAGGAAACGATCGCAGCCATTGAAGAAGAGGGAAGTGGAAACATTTCCTACTATCAGGATGAAACAGCAGTGGCACAGGCAGTACAGAAGGGTGAAGTAGACCTTGGCTTTTTACCTCTTGAATATGCACTTCTCTATGGAGATGCCTACGAGCTTGAGGTAGTCACACCGGCAGGAGCACTGCAGGAAAATTACGTATGCTGCCGTGAGGTAACTTCTTCTGCAAAGCTTGCAGCAAAGAAGGATGCCTTCGTAGCTTACGAGACAGCAAGGATCCGTGCTTTTGAGTACTATAAGCAGGGCGAGACAGATGAAACAGTACGGAAGGATGTCGTAGATACCGTAGCGAATTATTCCGGTAAGGAAGCCGATTATGTAGAAACTTATCTGTACGGTGGCGTTACCAAGTATGCGACAGACCCCAATGAAAAAGGAATTGTGAAATACGTGGAAGCAGCTACCAATTCAGGACTTCTTTCCAGTGCAGGCATTGATTTCAGTACCTATGACATCACACAGAATATTGATACTTCTGCTTATGCACAGGCTATTAACGATCTGGTGGAAAGAGAGCCGGAGAATGAATTTTATGCACAGCTCAAGACACAGTTCGAAGCAGATAATGAATAAGTAACAGAGGAAAACGGCATGGGAAAGATATATGACAATGTAATACAGCTGATTGGCAATACACCGATCCTGCATCTGAACAAAATAGAAAAGGAAGAAAACCTGGAAGCACATATTTATGCCAAGGTGGAAGGCCTGAATCCGGGAGGTTCCGTAAAGGACAGAGCGGCGCTGAACATGATCGAAGAGGCTGAAAAGGAAGGAAAGCTGAAAGCCGGTGGAACGATCGTGGAAGGAACGAGCGGCAATACGGGGATCGGGATTGCACTGGTGGCAGCGGTCAAAAAGTACCATGCCGTGATCTGCATGCAGGAAGGGGCAAGCAGAGAAAAAATAAAGATCCTGAAGGCTTATGGTGCAGACGTGGAGCTGACACCGAAGGATCTTGGATTTGCAGAGTCCGGGAAAAGGGCAAAACAGTTAGAAGAGGAAGAAGGTGCTTTCCGGCCGGCGCAGGGTGAGAATCCCCACCATCCGGAAGCGCATGTCAGACATACCGGACCGGAGATCTGGCAGGACATGGATGGAAAGGTGGATATCTTCGTAGCTACGGTGGGAACCAGTGGAACGAGCGGCGGCATCGGCCATTTCCTGAAGGAAAAGAATCCGGATATCGAGATCTATGGTGTAGAACCGGCAGGCTGTCCGGTTTTAAATGGCGGCGAACCGGGACCGCATAAGATCCAGGGGATCGGAGGCGGCGTGATCTGTCCCATTACAGATCTGGAGTTGTATAAGGAGATCCTGCTCTGTACGGATGAGGATGCTTATCAATACGCAAGGATCTGTCCGAAGAAGGAAGGCCTTCTGATCGGCATTTCAGCCGGAGCGGCCCTGTGGGCGGCGGTGACACTGGCGAAGAGGCCGGAGAATAAAGGAAAAAACATCGTAGTGCTGTTCCCGGATGGGGGCAATAAATATCTTTCAAGTGACCTGTTTAATGATGAGGAGGAATGATCATGGCAAATGCATGCAGTCTTAACAGAGTAATCGATAGCGTTTATACAGATGAAGAAGCAGAGCTTCACGCAAAGGAAGCAGGAGTTGATCCAAGACCCAAGGAAACTAAGGCTGAGATTGATGAAAGAGGTGCTTTTATCAGACAGCCCAATGCTTTTATCAAACCTTTTGGCGACGGCCCGGATGACAATCATGCCGAGGCACACAGATATGCGATCTACTGGGCACATGGCTGCCACTGGTCCAACAGACCGGTGATCGTAAGAGATATCCTTGGTCTTCAGGATGTGATCGGAGATGTTGCAACCACAGCTTCCGGAGTGGCAAATATTTACGGACATGGATTTGCAGATCAGCCGGGACACAAGGATCCGATCTGCGGAGCTTATTTTTTAAGTCAGTTCTACAAGAATGCAGATCCTGACTTTACCGGAAGGGCTACGACACCGACCTTTGTAGACATTAGAGAGAAGAAAGCAGTCAACAACGATTATCACAGACTGACCAATTACATAGAAGTACAGTTCAGAAAATTCCAGCCTGTGGATGCACCGGATCTCTATCCTGTGAAATACAGAAAGGAAATTGATGAGTTTAATGACTGGCTTTTCCCGACAGTCAATAACGGACATTACAGAATGGCATTCTGCCAGTCCTGGGAAGCTTATGACGAAGCCTACAATGATTTCTTTGATTCTGTGGAAAAGCTGGATGAGCGTCTGAAGACAAACCGTTTCCTCTTTGGCGACTACATTACAGATTCGGATATCCGGCTCTATGTGACACTGGTTCGCTGGGAGACAAGCTATTATCATAATATAGGACCGATGAAAAAGCGTATCACAGAATATAAAAACCTGTGGGGATATGTCAAAGAGCTGTTCAGCCTTCCCGTATTCCGGAAGTACACCTTCTTCGAATTCCCGAAGAATGATACCCTGGGTATTTTTGCAAGCTACCCGAAACGGATCGCAGCACAGGTGCCTTATGATATCCTCTGGAAAACAGATGGAGAAAGAAAAGCACTTTCCGCAGATCCCGAGCATGTATTCAAAAAGCATCCGGAAGGAGAAAGCGTGGAAGATTATCAGAGTGTGATTTCTACGACCAAGTGGAATTCAAAGGACTGGGCTGACAGAAATCCCATGGACAGAGTCCTGACGGTAGATGCATCAGTAAACCCCATTGCATCCAAGCTGAGAGATTAAGCAGAAAACGAGGTAGATACTCATGAAGGTATATGAGAATGTTTCGAGTCTGATCGGAAATACACCACTTGTCAGATTAAGTGGTTATCAGAAGGAAAAAGGGCTGAAAGCCAATATCCTTGGCAAGCTGGAATACTTTAATCCGGCAGGCAGCATTAAGGACAGGATCGCCCTTTATATGCTGGCAGATGCCAGAGAAAAAGGACTTTTAAATGAAAATTCAGTGATCATTGAGCCCACCAGCGGCAATACGGGGATCGGTCTTGCTGCAGTTGCCGCCGAAATGGGTTACCGCACGATCATTACCATGCCGGATACCATGAGTATAGAACGAAGAAATATCCTGAAGGCTTACGGCGCAGAGGTGGTACTGACAGAAGGGGCAAAGGGCATGAAGGGAGCCATAGCAAAGGCAAATGAGCTGGCGGAGCAGATCCCTCACAGCTTTATCCCGGGGCAGTTTACCAATGCTGTAAATCCACTGGCACATTATAAGACAACGGGGCCTGAGATCTGGCAGGATACAGACGGAGAGGTTGATTTCCTGGTAGCGGGTGTTGGTACCGGAGGAACCCTTTCCGGAGCCGGAAAATATTTAAAGGAACAGAACCGGGATATCAGGGTGATCGCTGTGGAGCCAAAGGATTCACCGGTACTATCAGAAGGTCATGCAGGATCCCATAAGCTGCAGGGGATCGGAGCCGGCTTTGTCCCATATACACTGGACATTGCTGTTTATGATGAAGTGATCGCAGTCACCACAGAGCAGGCCTTCGAAGCAGCAAGGCTCCTTGCAAGAGAGGACGGTGTACTTGCCGGGATTTCTTCAGGGGCGGCACTGTATGCGGCAGAAGTGATCGCAGCAAGACCGGAGAACAAGGATAAGAATATCGTAGTGATTTTCCCGGACAGCGGAGAAAAATATTTATCAGGATCATTGTATGACTGATCCTTAAGGAGCAGATATGAGCGAGAATACAGGAAGAGATTTATCCGGAAAACCAAATAAAATAGAGATCAGGGATGTATCCTTCGATTACGTGGACAGAAACAGCAGATTCTCAGTCCTTGATCATGTCAGCCTGACGATCAGGGAAGGTGAATTTATCTGTATTCTCGGTTCTTCCGGCTGTGGCAAGTCAACCCTTCTTGGCCTTCTGAACGGACTTAACAAGGCAAAGAGCGGGAGCATCCTGCTTGACGGGGAAGAGATCAAAGGCCCCGGTCCTGACAGAGCAGTCGTATTTCAGCAGTATTCCCTGTTTCCCTGGCTTACGGTAAAAGGGAACATTCTCTTTGGCATCAAACAGAGCGGTAAGAAGTATACGAAAGCAGAGCGGGAAAAGCTGGCTGAGGATTATGTGAAAAAAGTAGGACTGATCGGTGCGGCCAATAAATATCCCGGACAGCTTTCCGGTGGTATGAAGCAGAGAGTTGCCGTGGCAAGAGCACTGGCACTGGAATCAGATGTCCTTCTTCTGGACGAGCCCTTTGGTGCCATTGATCCGAGGCTCCGTCTGGAACTGCAGGAGCTGGTATCAAGGCTCTGCACGGAAAATCACAAGACAGTGGTATTTGTTACCCATGATATTGATGAAGCCATCCTGCTGGCAGACAGGATCGTCGTCATGGAACCCGGAAAGATCCGGACAGTCCTGCCGGTGGAATTCCCTCATCCAAGAAAAAGGGAAAGTCTCATGGGAACAGAGGGCTATGAAATCCTTCACAGAAAACTGATCGCTTCCTTCTACGCACACGTAGAGGACAACATAGATGCAGAGGTAGCATTATGAAAAAATGGTTGCTGGATCCTAAAATGTATATTGAGTTTGGAGTTGCCACAGTGCTTTATGTGGCAAACATCGTGCTGACACTTCTGTTTCCCTATTTTACGGAGCATAAGGCATATTATGACAGCACAGCTTATATCGTGGTACTGACAGCAGCATATCTGCTTTATGCCATTACCGTACATATTTCCCGGAAAAAGAGTGCTTCCGATATCGCAGTTCTGACCTATGCGTTTTTTGCACTGTGGGAGGTTTCCTATAAGACAGGACTTGTGAAGAATGATCTTCTGATCCCGTCTCCGGAGGGCCTGTTCCATGTATTTGTGGAAAAACCGGCAGAGATCGGCAGTGATATCCTCGGATCATTATCCCTTCTGTTCTGGGGCTTTTTACTGGCTATCGTGCTTGGTACCATGCTTGGACTTCTGGCGGGCTGGATCCCGAGGATCAGGGAGGTACTGCTTCCTTTATCCAAT
>CACXDC010000069.1 GCA_902766365.1 uncultured Lachnospiraceae bacterium
AAAAGGCGATGATAATTTAATAATATGGCGCGATAGCCAAGTGGTAAGGCCCCGGTCTGCAACACCGTTATCACCGGTTCAAATCCGGTTCGCGCCTCTTTAGATCTCAGAATTTATGTTCTGAGATCTTTTTTGTCTGAATAGGATTAAACCAGTTTTAGTATTCTATAACGAAATAATTGATGTGAAATATGTACAAAAGTGAAGAAATATAATTATTTATATTATACAAAAAAACGGAAAACGGCGATAATTTACGAAAAAACTATTGTCAAATAAAATGGACTGTGATACTATTCAATCACAGAACCGGAAACGTTACCGATAACGATACCGAAAACGTTTCCGGCAAGAAACTAATCACTTAATTTCAAGCTTTAAGAAGAGAGGTATGAAGATTATGAAAAAGAAACTGGTAAGCACATTATTGTGTGCAGCAATGGCAGTATCTTTACTTGCAGGCTGCGGGGGAAGCGCAGATACATCTGCAACAACTGACACAACTGCAGAGAGCACAGACACAGCAGATACATCTGCAGAGGAAACAGAAGCAGCAGAAGAGACAGCATCAACTGGTGAAGGAAAAGTATATTACCTGAACTTCAAGCCTGAACAGGCAGATGCATGGACAGCTCTGGCAGCTAAGTATACAGAGCAGACAGGTGTTCCTGTTGATGTTCAGACAGCAGCATCAGGTACTTATGAATCTACTTTAAAGTCAGAGATCGCCAAGACAGATGCACCTACACTGTTCCAGGTAAATGGTCCGGTTGGTCTTGCATCATGGAATGATTATTGCCTTGATCTTTCTGACACTGATGTTTACAAAGAATTAAAGAGTGATGACTTCGCGTTAAAGGATGGCGATGCAGTTAAGGGTATTGCTTATGTAGTAGAGACCTATGGTATCATTTATAATGCAGATATCCTGAATACATATTTTGGAAAAGATTATGCAGTAGTAAAGAGTGTTGATGAGATCAATTCCTTTGATAAGCTGAAAGCAGTAGCAGACAGTATCCAGGAGAACAAGGATGATCTTGGTGTAAAGGGTGCTTTCACATCTGCAGGTATGGATTCAAGCTCTGACTGGAGATTCAAGACACACCTTGCAAACCTTCCGATCTATTATGAATATAAGGAAGATGGCATCAGCTCAACACCTGCGATTAAGGGAACCTACCTTGATAATTATAAGGCTATCTGGGATCTGTACATTACAGATGCAACCTGTGATCCTGCAGTACTTTCCAGCAAGACTGGTGAAGATGCAACAGCAGAATTTGCACTTGGTGAGGCTGTATTCTATCAGAATGGTACATGGGCATATGGTGATCTTTCCACCAATGGTATGTCCGATGATTCACTTGGAATGCTTCCTATCTACATCGGTGTAGAAGGGGAAGAAAATCAGGGACTCTGCACAGGTAGTGAGAACTACTGGTGTGTAAATAAGAATGCATCAGAAGCTGATATTCAGGCAACACTGGATTTCCTGAAATGGGTTGTAACCTCTGATGAAGGATGTACAGCACTTTCACAGGAAATGGGATTTGTTTGTCCTTTCAAGGCATTTGACAACTATCCGGCAACCAATCCTCTGATCAACATTGCTAACGATTATGTATCAGCCGGAAAGAACTCTGTAGCATGGACCTTCACTACAATGCCTTCTGAAGAGTGGAAGAATGGTGTAGGAAGTGCACTTCTTGAGTATGCACAGGGAACTGGCGACTGGGATGGCGTTGTAACAGCATTCGTTGATGGCTGGGCATCCGAGTATGCAGCAGCAAATAACTAATCTGTATAAGAGTGACAGATTAAGATAAAGAAATAAGCTGGGGTGGGCAGTTTCGCTATCTGCCCACCCTTTTCAAAACAAGGAGAAGGCATATGGAAAAAGCAATCAAAAAATATTTTCCGATCTTTGCACTGCCTACATTGCTGGCATTTACAATCGGTTTTGTAATTCCTTTCGTATTGGGTGTTTATTTATCATTTTGTGAGTTTACTACCGTAACTGACAGTACTTTTGTGGGGTTAAAGAATTATATCAGGATATGGGGAGATAAGACATTTATCCATGCTCTGTGGTATACATCACTTTTCACGGTGGCATCTGTGATCACCATTAATGTGCTGGCCTTTCTGGTAGCCATGCTGCTGACAAAGGGAATTCGGGGAACCAACGCATTTCGGACGGTATTCTTTATGCCTAATCTGATCGGTGGTATTATTCTTGGATATATCTGGCAGCTGATCTTTAACGGAATTCTTCTTCATTTTAACAGAACACTGACCTACAGTTCTGCATACGGATTTTTCGGGTTACTGATCCTTATGAACTGGCAGCAGATCGGTTATATGATGATCATTTATGTAGCAGGAATCCAGAATATTCCGGGGGAACTGATCGAAGCAGCGAAGATTGACGGAGCAACAAACAGACAGCTCCTGCGGCATGTAACAATCCCCATGGTTATGCCATCAATTACCATATGTACATTTCTGACACTGACAAATGCCTTCAAGCTTTATGACCAGAACCTGGCACTGACAGCAGGAGAACCCTCCAATAAGTCAGAGCTGCTCGCCTTGAATATTTATAATACATTCTATGGCCGTACCGGATGGGAAGGTGTTGGTCAGGCGAAGGCGGTTATCTTCTTCCTGGCTGTGGCAGCAATTGCACTGATCCAGCTTAAACTTACCAGAAGTAAGGAGGTGCAGGCATAATGTCAAATGTAAGAAAAGCAAAACATGGATGGATTTTAACTTTAGTATTTACTTTAATTTCGATAGCGTATATAATGCCGATTGTAATTGTGCTTATGAATTCTCTTAAAAGGAAGATCTTCATCAGCAACAGACCATTTGCATTGCCTGATGCCAAATCTTTTGTAGGAATCGAGAATTATATCAACGGTATCCAGAAGACAGATTTCTTCAGGGCATTTGGTTATACCTTATTCATTACAGTTGGTTCTGTATTTGTGATCGTACTCTGTACATCCATGTGCGCATGGTACATCTCAAGAGTAAAGAGTAAATGGACAACAGGTATCTATTATCTGTTTGCATTTTCCATGATCGTACCATTCCAGATGGTTATGTTTACCCTTTCCAAAATTGCAGATATGCTGCATCTTGGAAACCCTGTGGGAATCATTATCGTATATCTTGGATTTGGAGCAGGGCTTGCGGTATTTATGTTCTGTGGATTTGTAAGATCCATTCCGCTTGAAATTGAAGAATCTGCCATGATCGATGGGTGCAATCCGATTCAGACATATTTCAAGATCGTATTTCCGGTTATGAAGCCTACCGCTATTTCAGTGGCAATTCTGGAAACCATGTGGGTATGGAATGATTATCTGCTTCCTTATCTGGTGTTAAAGATCAACAAGTACAAGACGATCCAGATCGCCATCCAGTATCTGAAGGGCGGCTATGGAGCCATTGATATGGGAGCTATGATGGCCATGATCGTGCTGGCTATTATCCCGATAATCGTATTTTATGGTGTATGCCAGAAATACATCATTGAAGGTGTTATATCAGGAGCAGTAAAAGGTTAGGAGGAGAAAAGGAAAATGAGAAAGAGCGGTATATTGCTTCCGGTTTCCAGTTTACCATCAGCATATGGGATCGGATGCTTTTCCAGGGAGGCATATGAATTTATAGACAAACTTAAGGCAGCAGGACAGTCTTACTGGCAGATTCTTCCTCTTGGACCTACAAGCTACGGAGATTCTCCTTATCAGTCATTTTCCTCCTTTGCAGGAAATCCATACTTTATCAGTCCTGATGACCTTGTGGAAGAGGGGTATCTGACCAGGGAAGACTGTATTTCCTGTGATTTTGGTGACAATGAGGAATATGTGGACTATGAAAAACTTTATAATAACAGATTTCTGCTGCTGAGAAAAGCATATGAGAACAGCCATATTCAGGATAAAGAGGAGTTTCAGGTCTTTATCCAGGAGAATAAGGACTGGCTGGATAATTATGCGTTATATATGGCAGTAAAAACACACTTTGATAACACCTGCTGGGTAGAGTGGGATGAGGATATCAAACTCAGAAAACCGGAGGCAGTCAAAAAATATCAGAAAGAATTTGCAGATGAAATAGGCTTTTACCAGTTCCAGCAGTATTTATTTGCGAAGCAGTGGAAAGCGCTTAAGGCATACGCCAACCAAAACGGTATCAAGATCATTGGAGATATTCCGATCTATGTGGCCTTTGACAGTTCAGACGCATGGGCGAATCCTGAACTTTTCCAGTTTGATGAAAACTGCAATCCGATCGCAGTGGCAGGATGTCCGCCGGACGGATTCTCTGCAACTGGACAGCTTTGGGGAAATCCATTGTACCGCTGGGAATACCATAAGGAGACAGGCTATGCCTGGTGGCTGAACAGGCTGAGGGCAACCTTTGAGAAGTATGATGTTCTCAGAATTGACCATTTCCGGGGGTTTGATGAATACTATGCCATTCCCTATGGAGAGCCGACAGCAGAAAATGGAAAATGGGAGCCGGGTCCCGGATATGATCTGTTTAAAACGATGAAAGAGGTCCTTGGCAAAAAGGAAATTATTGCAGAAGATCTTGGATTTTTGACTCCTTCTGTGTTAAAATTAGTGAAAAAGACAGGTTATCCGGGAATGAAGGTACTGCAGTTTGCTTTTGATTCCAGGGAAGAGAGTGATTATCTGCCGCATAATTATACGAAGAATTGTGTAGTATATACCGGTACCCATGACAATGATACGACAGAGGGCTGGTTTACAGCTCTTTCTGCAGGGGACAGACGTTTCTGCAGAAGATATCTTGATCTGAAGGGAAAGGGCCAGGGAAAGATCCATACTGCACTGATCCGGGCAGCGCTTGCCAGCGTGGCAGATACGGCGATCATTCCGATGCAGGATTATCTGGGACTGGATTCCAGAGCAAGGATCAATACACCGTCAACACTGGGAAATAACTGGAAATGGCGGATGAAAGCGGATGCATTTACCGGAGAACTTGCAGAGGAGATCAGAAAGATCACTAAGCTGTACGGAAGGCTCTAATACATGAGTGAAATTACCATTAAAGATGTGGCCAGAATCTGCGGTGTGGGTGTAAGCACCGTATCGAGGGCTTTGAATAACCATCCGGATATTAATCCGGAAACCAGGGATAAGATCATGCAGGTGATCAAAGAAAATAACTATATCCCGAACAACAGCGCACGAAACCTGAAGCGTCAGGACGCTAAGGCAATTGCAGTTCTCGTAAAAGGTATCGACAATTCCTTTTTCAACGAAATGATCAAGGATATGGAAGCGGAATGCAAGAAGAAAAAGTATTCCCTGGTGCTTCATCATGTAGGTTTTATGGAGGATCAGGTAGATATTGCACTGGAGCTTGTAAAGGAAAAAAGACTTCGGGGCATTGTATTCCTGGGCGGTTATTTTGAAGAAAATGAAAAGAAACTGGAACAGCTCCATGTCCCATTTGTTCTGAGTACGGCAGGAGCAGTTCCGACAAGCTACAGCAGAAATCTGTATTCCTCTGTATGTGTGGATGATGAAAAGGAAAGCTATAAGATGACGGATTACCTGATCCGTCAGGGACATCGTAATATTGCGATCATCTACGAGAAGGGAGTGACAGAATCTGTCAGTATGCTTCGTCTGAGGGGATACCAGAGAGCATTGTCGGATCACGGGATTCCTGTGAGAGAAGAACTGATGCTGGCAACGAGACCGGACATTAAAGATTTTTCACTGGAAAATGGTTATGCAGTTACGAAAGACTTTTTACAGAAAAAGATAGAATGTACAGCTATTTATGCTATTTCTGATATCATGGCGATTGGCGCAGGAAAGGCGTTGGCAGAAGAGGGACTCAGAGTACCTGAGGATATGTCGCTTGCAGGGTTTGATGGGGTAAACATCGGAGGGTATGTCAATCCTTCACTGACTACGATCAAACAGCCCGGTGAAAAGATGGCACAGGAAACAATGCGGCTTTTATTTGCGATGATCACGAAAAAAGCAGAATGCCAGCATAAAATATTTGATGGAGAATTAGTTGTAAGAGGGTCTACAAAATGTATCTGATTCTGATGCTGCTTGGCTGTATCTGTTTATTCTATTTTATAGTGGTGGCAGTTGCCGGGCATGGAACCAGTTTTTACTTTATCTGGTTGTTCCTTTCACTGATCTCATTTTTACTTGCCCTGTCCGTAAAAACAGGGATCATTACGAAATATTTGCCGATGTGGCTGAAAAGACTGTTTCTGATACTGGCTGGTATGGGAGCAGTTCTTTTTGTCGTTGTAGAAGGGATGATTTTTACAGGCTATGTGCAGAAAGGAGAAAGTGGCTGCGATTATCTGATCGTTCTTGGAGCACAGATGAAACCGGACGGACCATCCAGAGTACTGCAGTACCGGCTGGATGCGGCCTACGAATATCTGGTGGAAAATCCGGATACGAAGGTGATCGTTTCGGGAGGTCAGGGCAGCGATGAAATGATCTCAGAGGCACAGGGAATGTATGACTATCTGACAGGTCTTGGCATTGAGAAGGAGAGGATCATCCGGGAGGATAAGTCCGTGAACACGGTGCAGAACCTTACATACTCGGCAGAATTTCTAAACAGGGAGCAGGACAGTGTCTGTATCGTGAGCAATAATTTCCATATGTTCCGGTCCGGAAAGCTTGCTGAAAAATTAGGTTATCAGAAAGTCTGCGGTCTTGCAGCCAAGGGAGATCCGGTTCTGATGGCGAACAATATGCTCCGGGAATTTTTCGGAGTCATGAAGGATTTCATTTATGGGAATTTGTAAGGAGGGAATGGCATGAATGAGGTAGAACAGTTAAAGAAGATCATCGGTGAAAGTAACAATATTGTTTTTTTTGGCGGAGCCGGGGTTTCAACGGAAAGCGGGATACCGGATTTCAGAAGTGTAGACGGATTGTATCATCAGAAATATGATTATCCGCCGGAAACAATCCTGAGTCATACGTTCTATAGAAGGAAACCAGAAGAATTTTTCCGCTTTTATAAGGACAAGATGCTCTGCCTTTCTGCAAAACCAAATGCGGCACACCGGAAGCTGGCTGAATGGGAAAAGGAAGGAAAACTGAAGGCTGTGATCACCCAGAATATTGACGGGCTGCATCAGGCGGCAGGCAGTAGGGAAGTACTGGAGCTTCATGGAAGCGTACTCAGGAATTACTGTGAGGAATGCGGTGCCTTTTATGATGCAGAATATGTGCTACATGCCGACGGAGTTCCAAGGTGCGAAAAGTGTGGCGGCCTGGTGAAGCCGGATGTGGTTCTGTATGAAGAAGGCCTGAATCAGGAAACGCTGGAGAAGGCTGTCAGGTATATCAGGGAGGCAGATGTGCTGATCGTGGGAGGGACATCCCTGGTTGTCTATCCGGCAGCAGGGCTGATCGATTATTACCAGGGCAATAAACTGATCCTGGTCAACAAGACACCTACAGCGAGGGATCAGATGGCAGATCTTGTGGTAACAGGAAGTATCGGAGAAATCTTTTCACAGTTATAAGGAGCAGGTTATGGATGTCAGGGTAGGAGACGTACTGAGACTTAAGAAAAAACATCCCTGTGGCAGCTATGAATGGGAGGTATTAAGGATCGGGGCAGACTTCCGGCTGAAGTGCTGTGGATGCAGCCATCAGATCATGTCGTCAAGAAAGCAGATAGAGAAAAATATCAAAGAAATTATAAGATAAAGGCTTGCCAAGGGTTGTTTTTTATGGTATCATTTTAATCCGTGGTATGTTGAAAATGCCTGATTATGCAGTAAATGCATAAGGCATATAACAAATTCCTTGCTCCTGTAAACAGAAGGCAGGGGCCAGAGACCAAAAGGAGGTAGAAGCATGAGCAAATATGAATTAGCCGTTGTTGTAAGTGCGAAAATCGAGGATGATGAAAGAGCAGCAGTAGTTGACAAGTGCAAGGCGCTGATCGAGAGATTTGGCGGTACTGTTACCAACGTTGACGACTGGGGTAAGAAGAGAATGGCTTATGAAGTCCAGAAGATGAAAGACGCATTCTATTACTTCATTCAGTTCGACGCTGAGACATCTGCACCGGTTGAGATTGAAAACCGTATCCGCATCATGGACAACGTTCTCAGATTTTTGATCGTAAAACAGGACGAGGTATAGAAAGTACACTATAGTACTTCCGAAGAGAGGGACATATGAATAAAGTAATACTTATGGGCCGATTGACAAGAGATCCCGAGGTGAGATATTCACAGGGGGAGAATGCTTTGGCAATAGCCAGATACACACTTGCTGTAGACCGCAGGTTTAACCGTAACAATTCTGATGAGCAGACAGCAGATTTCATTAACTGCGTGGCTTTTGGACGTGCAGGGGAGTTTGCAGAGAAGTACTTCAGAAAGGGAACCAAGGTTGCTGTTACCGGTCGTATCCAGACTGGCAGCTATACCAACAAGGATGGTGTCAGAGTCTACACGACAGATATTGTTGTAGAAGAGCAGGAATTTGCCGAAAGCAAGAACAGTTCCGGTAGTGACGGGGGTTATACCGGTGGAGGAAACAGAGCGCCTGAACCTTCAGGTGCTGGTGACGGTTTCATGAACATTCCGGATGGAATTGACGAGGAACTGCCATTTAACTAATGGGTTGCAGCGTTGGCTGCGAAATAAGACAGGAGGCAATTTATTATGGCATATAATAAAACAGAGAAATCCGATTCTCCTATGAGAAGAAAAGGCGGAATTCGCAGAAGAAAGAAAGTATGCGTATTCTGTGGTAAAGATAATGTGATCGATTATAAGGATACAGCCAAGTTAAAGAGATATGTATCTGAGAGAGGAAAGATCCTTCCCAGAAGAATCACTGGAAACTGTGCAAAGCATCAGAGAGCTCTGACAGTAGCAATCAAGAGAGCACGTCATATCGCTCTTATGCCTTATGTTCAGGACTAATTCCTGATCAGGACAGATAAAGAAACATAAGCCTTTGAGTATTGCAAATACAGTACTCAGAGGCTTTTCTTTTGTGGTCTTTTAGTGATGTTATGATATTATCCTGGCTGATATGACCATGGCATTCTGTCGGAAAAGGTCAGAATGAGTAAGAAGAATAGAGTGGAAACTTTCCGGGAAAAATGGTATACTGGTACAGTATTATGTTAGGAAAGAATCTGGTTTTTTACAGAGGTATGGAAATGGCTTCTAGCAAAAGAAATATGAAGTTAAAGGGACGGCTGAAGAGCTACACACAGACTTCCCTGTATCTGGGATTTTTACTGGTTGCAGTAAATCTTCTGGTGTATATTCTGGACGTGCCTTCAGGACTCGTCCTGACCTGTTTTACTCTTTTTTATTTTGGTGTTACGGTATTACTTCAGCTTTATAATAAGCCTATTATTATGAATGAGCTGGTGAGCTTTGCAACCCAGTACGGACAGATCCAGAAGGTACTGCTCCGTGAACTGGAATTACCTTACGCCATGCTGGATGAGGAAGGACGGATCATCTGGACCAATGCCAGATTTGAGGAAGTCGTACATAAGGAAAAGGGATACCGTAAGTCTATTACATCCCTGTTTCCATCGATCACCAGAGAGAAACTTCCGGATGAGGAGGATGAGGTATCGTTTCCCATTGCCTTTGAAGACCGGAATTACGAGGTGAGGATGCGCAAGATCTCCATGAGAGAGATGGCACAGAACAGTGATATTATCGATGGAGAAGGATATGATGGCTGCCTGATCGCTTTTTACCTGTTTGACGAGACAGCACTTAAGATTGCCCTGCAGGAGGTAGATGATCAGAGTCTTGCGGTGGGAATGATCTACCTGGATAACTATGAGGAAGCACTTGACAGTGTGGAAGAGGTCAGAAGGTCGCTTCTGACGGCTCTTATTGACCGTAAGGTAAATAAATATATTGCCGCTCTCGACGGAATCTGCAAGAAGATCGAGAAGGACAAGTATATGGTCATTCTTCGGAAGAAATCTGTCACGATTCTCCGGGAGAACAAATTTGACCTGCTGGATGATGTCAAGACTGTTAATATTGGAAATGAGATGGCAGTAACGATCAGCATCGGGCTGGGTCTTGATGGACTTTCCTATGCACAGAATTATGAATTTGCCAGAAATGCGATCGATCTTGCACTTGGAAGAGGCGGTGACCAGGCGGTAGTCAAGACACCGGAGAATACGATCTACTTTGGTGGCAAGAGCCAGCAGGTAGAGAAGAATACGAGAGTAAAGGCCAGAGTAAAGGCACAGGCACTTCGGGAGATCATATCCGGTAAGGATCAGGTTCTGATCATGGGCCACAGACTTCCGGATGCAGACAGCTTCGGTGCTGCAGTGGGTATTTACAGGATCGCCCGTATTCTGGATAAGGAAGCCCATATTGTACTGAATGAGGTGGGCAAGGGCATTAAACCCATGGTTGAGCTTTTCCAGAATAATGAAGACTATGAGAATATGATCATCAACAATCAGCAGGCACTGGAATATGCTGGTGGGAATACAGCACTTGTGGTCGTGGATGTGAATAAACCAAGTATCACGGAATTCCCGGATCTGCTCAGGATGTGTAAATCAATTGTTGTACTGGATCATCACAGACAGGGAACAGAAATTATTGAGAATGCTACACTGTCTTACATTGAGGCATACGCTTCTTCTGCCTGTGAAATGGTTTCTGAGATCCTGCAGTATATAGGAGACAATATCCGGATTTCACCTGAAGAAGCAGACTGTATGTATTCCGGCATCATGATCGATACCAACAATTTCATGGGAAAGACAGGTGTCAGAACCTTTGAAGCGGCAGCATTCCTTCGAAGAAACGGTGCGGATGTGACAAGAGTCCGTAAGCTGTTCCGTGAAGATGCCATTGAATATAAAGCGAAAGCAGATGCTGTCAGTCAGGCGGAGATTTACCGGAATGCCTTCGCTATTTCCACATGTACCAGTGAGGATATAGAAAGTCCTACGATCGTAGGAGCGCAGGCAGCCAATGAACTTCTGAATATCAGAGGAGTCAAAGCGAGCTTTATCATGACAGAATATCAGAATCAGATTTTTGTCAGTGCAAGATCTATCGATGAGATCAATGTGCAGATCATCATGGAGAAGATGGGAGGAGGCGGCCATCTGAATACAGCAGGCTGCCAGTTGTCAGGTATTTCTATCCCGGAGGCGATCGGGATCCTGAAAACAACACTGGATGCGATGATTGATGACGGTGAGATCGTATTGGAGTGACCACCGGAAGGAGGATACAGATGAAAGTAATTTTAACACAGGATGTAAAAGCACTTGGAAAAAAAGGACAGGTTGTTGACATTAATGATGGCTATGCCAGAAACTATGTGCTTCCAAAGAAGCTTGGTATAGAAGCAAATGGTGCCAATTTAAATGACCTGAAACTGAAAAATGCCAATGATGAAAAAGTAGCTAAAGAACAGTTGGAAGAGGCCAGAGCATTTGCAAAGACTATGGAAGAGGAAGAGGTTTTGGTTTCCATTAAGGCCGGAGAAGGCGGAAGAACCTTTGGATCTGTTTCAACGAAAGAAATTGCAGCAGCTTATAAACAGCAGTGTGGTAAGGAGATCGATAAGAAGAAGATCCAGCTTCCAGAGGCGATTAAAAATTTTGGTGTATATGAAGTTTCTGTTAAGCTTCATCCCAAGGTAACAGGTAAGCTGAAGGTTAAGGTTACAGAAGCAAAATAAAGTAAGAGGAAGCAGGTAATGGCAGCAGAAGAGGCGCTTTTAAAAAGAGTATTACCACAGAATATGGAAGCAGAGCAGGCTGTGGTCGGCTCTATGATCATGGATAAGGAAGCAATATCGGTGGCATCTGAAATGCTTACTGGGGATGACTTTTACAGCAAGCAGTATGGGGTAGTCTTTGATACCATGGTGGAGCTGAATGATCAGGGAAAAGCGGTAGATCCGGTTACACTGCAGGACAGGCTGAGAGCGAAGGATGTGCCACCCGAGATGGTGAGTCTTGATTTTATCCGTGATATCATGCGCTCAGTCACAACTTCTGCCAATGTAAAGTACTATGCCGGTATTGTGGCAGAGAAATCGACACTTCGGAAACTGATCCGCCTGAATCAGGAGATTGAAAATACATGCTATGCTGGTAAGGAAGATCTGGAAGTGATCCTGGAAAGCACAGAGAAAAAAGTATTTGAACTGGTACAGAAGAGAAATACCGGTGAATATGTGCCGATCCGCCAGGTTGTCATGAATGCCATGGACAGGATCGAAAAGGCTTCCAGAAATCAGGGGAATGTAACGGGAATCGCAACAGGTTTCCTGGATCTTGATTATAAGACAGCCGGTATGCAGCCTGCTGACCTTGTTCTGGTGGCTGCAAGACCTTCTATGGGTAAAACTGCCTTTGTGTTAAATATTGCCCAGCATGTGGCTTTTAAGCTGAATCAGACGGTAGCTATATTCAGTCTGGAAATGAGTAAGGAACAGCTTGTGAACCGTCTTTTCTCCCTGGAGTCCCGGGTGGATTCCCAACATCTTCGTACAGGTAATCTGACTGATATGGAGTGGGAGAAGCTGATAGAAAGCGCAGGAGTGATCGGTCAGTCTAATCTGATCATTGATGATACACCTGGTATCAGTATCGCAGAGTTACGGTCCAAATGCCGGAAGTATAAGATGGATCATGATCTGAAAATGATCATTATCGACTACTTGCAGCTCATGAGTGGAGGCGGAAGAGGCAGTGAATCCAGACAGCAGGAGATTTCTGATATTTCCCGCTCGCTGAAAGCACTGGCAAGAGAGCTGTCAGTCCCAGTGATCGCCCTGTCACAGCTCAGCCGTGCAGTCGAGCAGAGACCGGATCACAGACCCATGTTGTCCGACCTGCGTGAATCCGGAGCGATTGAGCAGGATGCCGATGTTGTTATGTTTATTTACCGTGATGATTATTACAATAAAGATACCGATAAGAAAGGAATCGCAGAGATCATCATAGCCAAGCAGAGAAACGGTCCTATCGGTACGGTAGAGCTGGTATGGCTGCCAGATTATACCAAGTTTGCCAATATGGAGCGGTAAGAATACAGAGGCAGATTATTTATATAAC
>CACXDC010000070.1 GCA_902766365.1 uncultured Lachnospiraceae bacterium
GCATCGGAAATTCACGGCAGTTCTCCCGGCTTCCACTGATTTCCATAAATCACAAGAAGTCGGCCTCTTTTTACGGATATCGAGGCGTCCTGTCCTGTAAATTCGTTGCTGACACCTATGGGAAAGTCGTCAGAAAGCACTGCATCTTCTATTTCATATTTCAGGTTCTGCAGTGTCACACCTTCTGCCTTTTCTCCATAAGAAAAAACAGACACATAGCCGTTTGCTTCCTCCGGGAAACAAATCTGTTCTCCACTGCCGATCATGGTGATCACCTGTTTCTCTCCTATCAGCCAGCCTCTGGCACCGTGCTTCTGCAGATAAGAAAGGCACTGTATATTAGCATAGCTGTGATCCACTCTGCCGCCAAGGCTGCCATACAGATAAAAATTCCGGTATCCTCTCTTCAGTCCTTCCTTGATGCCAGAAAGCATATCCGTATCATCCTTTTCCGGCTGCAGTACTATCTTTTCCCTGCATTCCGGAATATAATGCAGAGAATCAAAATCACCGATCGCCAGATCCACCCTGCCGTCCTTTACATATTCATAGCCTCCGTCTACAGCTATGACAAAATCTTCTTTTTTCAAAGGTAACAAGAGCCGGCTGCATTCGCCGGCTCCTATGATATAACATATTTTCTGTTGCAAAATTAATCCTCTCTCAACTGGAACTTTTCTACCAGTCCCTTCAATGTAACTGACTGTGCTGACAGTTCCTGGCTTGTCGCAGAGGTTTCCTCTGCTGCTGCGGAATTGTTCTGGATCACGCCGCTGATCTGGCTGACACTCTGTTCAATCTCTTTCACAGAAGCTGCCTGCTTGTCAGAAGCAGTTCTGATCGTGGCAACTGCATCTACCAGCTTGTCCATCTCTTCGCTTACCTTATTCAGTGCCTCTGCTGTATCTGCTGTAATATCATTGCCACTCTTTACCTCACTGATTGCTTCATCAATCAGTCTCTTCGTGGTAACTGCACTTGCAGAGCTGTCCTCTGACAGCTTACGGATCTGGTCTGCCACGACAGCAAAGCCTTTGCCGGCTTCTCCTGCTCTCGCTGCCTCAATCGCCGCATTCAGGGAAAGAAGATTGGTCTGGGATGCGATCTCCTCAATATCTGCAATGATCTCTTCGATCTTGCCGGAAGTCTCCTTGATCTTCTCCATGGCCGCTGTCAGATCTGCCATCTTCTGCTTGCTGATCTGTGCCTGCTCACCGATGATCTTGGCATTTTCATGTACCTTGTCCGTAGTCGCAGTATTCTCCACTACCTGATTGGTTACTTCTGTAACAGTAGCAAGCAGTTCTTCTACAACTGCTGCCTGATCTGTTGCTCCCTGTGCCAGTTCCTGGGAACTGGATGCCAGATCGTGGGATCCTGCAGATACCTGCTCGGCTGCTGCATCAATATCTCCCATGGTATCGCTGAAGCCCTTCACAAGGTTTGTCAGTTCAGCCAGTACAACGGCATAGCTTCCAACATACGCTTCCTTATGCTGACTTCTTACATTGAAATTACCTTTGGTAAATTCACCGAGGATCTCTGTCAGATCACCGATCACTGTACGCAGATTGTCAAATGCTCTCCGGAAGCTTTCTGCAAGCTTTCCAAGTTCATTGTCTTCATTATATGTAATCTCTGCATCCAGCTTTCCTTCTGCCAGGCTGTTCACAGCCTCTCCCATCTCAGCAAGAGGATCAAATAATTTCCTGGTCAGAATACCATATCCCTTCACTGCGATCACGATGTTTATGATCAGCAGAAGTGCATGAACAATAATATTGATCACCTTATTGCCAACCCCTACCATACCGAGGATCGCATACAATTCTGATACACAGCACACCCCGATCAGCAACATAAAAATCTTCTTTAACTTCTGTGCAAAACTGTCCTTACCTTTCAATGCCATAACCTCCACCCTGATATATTTTTCTGATTTCCTGATTTTGCTCACGGATCCGCACTTCGTGCGACTTTTTTATTATAGCATAGTCAGGTTGGAATGACCAATGATTTTCCCTTCTTTTTTCAGGAACTCCAGAAAGGCTGTGCACCCTGTCACTACGTCCCTGTAAGTTTCGTCAAATCTTGAAGTATACCATGGATCTCTGCAGTCTGCCTCCGATCCGGCAAATTCCAGAAGTTTGTAGATCTTGTCCCCTTTTTTGTGCCCCGTGATCCGTTCCATATTCCGGATATTCATGGAATCCATCCCGATCAGGTAATCATACTTATCATAATCCGAGGCTTTCATCTGCACCGCCCGCTTGCCCTCGCAGCTGATCCCGTGCTTCGCCAGTTCCGCCCTTGCCGGCGGATAAACCGGATTGCCGATACCATTCCAGATCTCTTCTGTGCTGGTGGCCGCTGAGGCAATCTCGAACTGATCAGAAAGGCCAAGATTATTAACCATGTCTTTGAATATAAATTCTGCCATTGGGGAACGGCAGATGTTGCCCAGGCAGATGAAAAGGACTTTTATCATATTGATTTTCTCCTCTTTTTATCTTTTATAATGATTGAAGACTTACAATTTCCTGTTCCAGTTTACAGTTATTCTGCAGCATATACTGCAACACATTTACATAACAACCTTTATGAATCAGATTATTTGCTTTTACCAAATCATTTTCATTTAATGGTTTGCGGTACTCTTTATACATTTCCAGTTCCTCTATCCCCATCAGAAGCGGAGTAATATCAAGCCCGGTACCGTGTTTCAAATGCTCTAATATATAAAATCCATCCGGATCAATGTCTCCAAAATGAAACCATTCTTTACCGGGATTTTCTTTCACAATCCGTTTTATTAAGGCCTGCTTCTCCGTATTGTGATATCCCGCCAGATAGATATATGTATCTTCCGGAATATTAATACGGTGAAAAGAAGTTAAATTTTCCACCGTGACAATCCTTGCACTTTCTACAGTAATAAATGCAATTTTCTTTATAAACTCTGTAGATAAAGCAAGCGGAGCTTCCCCGATTACCAGCTGCTCTCCGTTTTTCAAACCGATTCTTACCTTTCCCTTCAGATAAACGTAAGACGGATTGACATATATATTAAATTCTTCAAGTATTATTTTTTCCCGTTCTCTGGTGCTATCAATACCCTCTAATTTATCACCAAAGTTCATATACGTGTATAGTAACTTGCATAATTTGGTACGATATTTCGTTTCAAATTCTTTACTGTCAGATAATACGATCATGGACAATTCTCTTTCCAGCAATTCCTCCCTATTAGAAAACAGGTATTCTAACAACCGCATAAGATTTTCTACTATATCCAATGTATAGGTAGCTTTTCTGCCAGATAAAATACGATCTACCTGTTCCTGACAATATGAAATAATCAACGCATTTCCTTTCTCGCTCCAGGCTCTGTAAAATGCTATCTGTTCCTGCAGTTCATCCTTCCTTGGTTTTCTCTGCAAAATATCATAATACTCTGGAATTCGCTCTCTGCAGGCAACAATCTTTCTGATTTCTCCTTCTTTTCTCTTAACTGTCAGAAATCCCTGATTCTCCAGATATACCATATCCGCTTCAAAATCTTTTACCTGCTCAACTTCTGCGAAATCAGAAGCATATTCCTCCCAGACAGCTGTCGGAAGAACAGAAAAAGTCTGCGTAACCATGTTCGTTCCCTCACATGTTTTACTTCTTTCATACCTATCCAATAAGAGATTCAGAGTTTTTTTCTGATTAGATGTTAAATTCATTTATTTTCACTAATCCTTCCACCGCTCTTGTATAGCGCCCTGTAGTAACCAAACTGACTGTTGACTGAATATACTGACCAATACTGCTGATTTTTTCCGGTGGCGCAGCATAAATTACCTGAAAATCATTTTCCTCCAAATACTTTACCATCTGTTCAATTCGTTCTCTGGAAAGTGCAGAAAAAGCCTCATCAATAAAAGCAAGACGCACGCAGCAGTTCCGCCTTGGATAACACTGCAGCAGACTGGCTGCCAGTATAATAAAATAGGGTGTCTGCTTTTCTCCATTGGATGCCGATCCCTGTTTTTTGGAAAGGTCAGCTGTAATCTCTTCCTCTCCCTGTCTGCTGGTAATCTCCATATCGTAGGTAAAATACTTCCTGTAATCCGTATATTCTTCCTCATCTTCTTCATTTAGAATCATGTTCATGAATTCCTGAATATCCTGTTCCATTTCTTCATCATCACGATTGGAATTCATATACACTTCCGGAGAATCCATATAATTTTCCAGTTTTTTGCAGATACGAAAAAACAGAATCCGCTCCGGCTTTTCTTCCATTTTAAATTTATAGGTATCCTGCCCAAATGGAATCTGCTTCAGTTCCCTGTTAATTGCATCAATCTCCCGTCTCGCTTCTCCGATCGTTTCATTGATTTCTGCAACAAAATCATTCATAAAAGCACTTTCCAGTTTCCGGGACTGTTCCACCAGACGGCTGTGTGCATCCTCAATTTTTACATTTGCAATATTCCGGTACTCTTCTCTGTAAAAAGGAATATATCCAATGCCCCATCTGTTAATATCAATCTCAGAAATCCTGCAATATTCCAGCTGCGCATTTTCCATTGCTTTGATGCAAATATCCAGTTCCCCACGCATATTTGCCACTGTTTTATCCGTAATGACCCGCACTTCACCACGTTTTGCATACAGTTTTTCATATTCAGCCAGCATTGGTGTTTCCAGTTCCAAATGTAACATTCTGATTTCGTCATATGCATTTTTTGCACTATAGATTTCACCGGCAATGCTTTTCTGCCGGCTCTTTTCCTCTTCCAATTTATTACTTGCAGAACCAATTTGCTGATCAACTGCTGTCTTGTTCTTCTCGGCTTCCTCATAAGCTGCCCTGGCGTCCTGCTGTTCCTGAAGTACCGAAAGGAATGCAGGATTTTCCTTTATCTGCCTCACATTGTCCTCATACTGTTTCTTTTTCGCATAATTCTGTGAAAGCAGTTCTGGAGTCTCCAGCCGGTAATTCTCCAGTGAAAAATCTAAACTCTTCAGGGAAGTCAGTCTGGTATTTGTTCTTCCCAGTTCATCCAATTTTTCCTTTCTCTCATCCTGTTTGTCTTTTTTCATTGCAAGAACAGCCTTTTTCTGCAATTCAATAGCATCCTGTCCCAGACAGATCTGCGTATTTTTCATATTCATGCAGGCCACAGAATAACTTTTAGCTAACATTCCATCCTTCATTAATCCACCTTTGGGATATTCGTGTAACTCTTCCAGTGAATCACACAAATGAATTCGGTTCAGCAAATAATTTGCATACCTTCTGGCATATACATTCGGTATGACCAGCTGTTCTGCTGCAGATCCTTTCAGCACTTCAGAATTCGGCAGTTTATCAGTAATAACCACATTTGCTGCATATAATTTCTTATCCTGCAAAATCCTCATTGCTTCTTGACAATACTGTCCATCCACTATGATATAAAATCTCTTGCGGCCTAAAAAAGTTTCAATTGCTTTCCGCCATGATATATCCTTTACTTTCTGTACCAGTTCTGCAAAGAGCCGGACATCCGTAGTAATTCCCTTTTTGTCAAGTTCCTCTTTGATTATCTGCTTTGCCCGCACAATTTCTTCCGGATATATTGCCTGATTGGATTCCAGAACTTTCAGCTGCCGCTCCAGCCTTGCAAGTTCCTGCTTTATCATCTCTGCCTCATCTGCCAGATGTACCTTGTCCGTTCCAAGACTCTCCTGTATCTTTGTCATTCGCTCCAGATAAACAATTAACTCTTTTCTCTTCTTCTCTGTCGAATAACCTTCTTCCCCGATATGTAACAGGTACTTGGCAGAATCCTCGTCACATCCCTCTAATGACCATGATAGATCAGCAGATAATTCTTTCTGGAACTGCAGTAATTTTCCCAGCTGTTCTTCATCCTGTCTGATCCTGAACCATAAGGAATCAATCAGATGTTCCAGTGTCTGTATTGATGTCTGCATCCCCTGAAACGTATCATTACTTTCAGCAATTGCCAGTCTTTTTCTGGCTGCCTCAAATAATTCCTGTACTCCTTCCTTTTGTTTTTGCAGATCCGACATTTTTTGTTCCAAAACCTTGAGCTGAATCTGAATATCTTCTTTTTCCTTCTGTTTCTCTCTGAGACTCTGATACTTCAAAAGCATTTCACGAATATCCAGACTTCGCTTTTTACTTTCATATTCCTGCGTTTTCTCTTCTACTTCTTCCAGTTTTGCTTTTCCATCACGCAAATCTTCATATATCTTTTTAATATGCTCAAATTGTTCTCTCTGCTGACGAAGTTCCTTCAGTGAATTTACTTTGCCGGGTTCCAACACACATTCCGCAATAAACTGGTCAATATTATTTTCCGGATTAAATGCCATCATTTTGACTAGTTTAGACCGATATTTATTCACATCACAACGTAAGCCTAACGTCCTTGTAATCTGCTCTGTTCCTTTTTCCTTTCCCATAAACTGTTTTGAGCTCAAACGTGTACCTTTCACCTGTAGCAGACTTTTGGGCGTAACATATAAATTTTTCCCGTCAATACTTGCAAAATTAATATCCTCCATAACAGCATTTCTGCAGACAAACCAACTGCTGGTTGGAGAAGAAACCTCATCAGGCGATTCAATACATACACCGATCACCATCTTTTCCTGTTCCACGGGTGACCAGAATTCCATTGCTACATAACTGATGACCTGCCCCTGACGAAGATACCGCATGGAACCGTTACTTTTCGTATCTCCTCTCACATATCCCTTTACCGTTCTGTCCCTGTCCTTCGCTGCTTTATTAAATTGTGTATTTCCAGTAAGCAGATAAGTCATAGCATCCAGAATCGTAGATTTTCCACTTCCATTTACTCCAGTAAAAAGAGTGGATCCTCCTAGCTGGATAGACTCTCGCTGAAAGCGGGACCACTGAATTAATAATAATTTTGTGGCAGTTTTTCTATTCTGCGTCATCCCAGTTTTCCTCCTCTGTATCTTCCTCTCTTTCTCCATTCTTTGTCAGCATACGTTTTTCTGTTGCTTCTACAAATTTTTTAAATTCTTCACTGTCCAGCGCAAACTGCAGAGAAGCATATAACCGGATCATACAATCCGGATCTCCGATTTTTCCATTGACATCGATCAGACTATATCTGGAAAACAAGTTTAATATATTACTCATAGCTGTTTTATCTAAAGGCTCTTTTAATCCAAATTTTTCTAATGCAAATCTTAAATCCGTCATTGATACCATGATTGTCTGTGCCAGACTCCCGCTCCGCAAACGATCTGCATACAGCGTCCACAGACAGCACAAAACCATACTTTCTGCCTTTTTCAGCGCAAGTCTGTTTGCCTGGATTTTTCCGTTTTCTCCGAAATCTGCACAGTTTCTGAGCATCACTACACCATTCTCACGATCAATCACAATATCAAAACCAATAAAAGAAAAATACTGGGTAAAAATCTCAGGTCTCTTTGCCGCAAAAAAATACAATTTTCTGTTTTCCTCATCCTTATCACGAACAATAAAGGTCTGTTTCAACAGTTTACGACAGCTTCTTTGAAATAAATCCTTTTCTGATGAGGTAAAATCATTCCATAATGTATCAATACTCATTTGGGCTCCTCTCTCGTAATCTTAAACCGCCGTAAAATCATATTATTTGCTTCGTAATAGTCATCCAGCACTTCAATGTCAAATCCATTGTCTTTTGCATAAGCAACAGAAGAAAGATTTGCCAGCATATCGCTTTTACTGTTCAAAGGTAATTCCTCACTTGCAACAGATCTGTTATTACCCATTTCCTTTTCCAGATACAGTTTCATCAATTCACTAGAATATGGATTATATGCCTCCCACTGCTGTGCTTCCCTTGCTGCTTGCAATGCTTCCTCTGTCATTTCTTCAATTTCCGTTACTACTGGTTCTTTAATTGTCTGATTCTTCCGTGGATAACGTATGGAACCTTCATCTATAAATTCATGCCTGTCCATTGTGAACAGAGAATTCATTTCTTCCGGCAAATCCGCTTTCATAGACAGATCTTCTAATTCTTCCATAATATAACGCATTGTCCGTTCCACATTGCCACGAATATCATGCTCACGATTGCGTATAAATCTGGCTCTTCCTACGGCGATTTGTAAATACACATTTATTTTATGTTTAATATCTCTCATGATCTGATCATAATCTTCCACCAGAAATCTCTTTGTTGCCTGAATCATATCCAGCACATCATCCTGTGCCTGACTATGATCAACTCCTTCTTCTCTTTCGCAGTCCTCCACTATCCTCTCAAAAACAGACTCATCTGTAATCATATTATCCAGCTTTGCTTTAATAAACATACGATAGATATGTATATTCTGCTGTTTCGTCAGTCTCGAATATTCTCTGATAAAATTCCCCTCACAATACTCAAGAATATTCTCCGTAAGGCTTTCCAGTGTTTTTTCCTGTACCATTTTTTCAATGATCGTGCGAATAAATGTAGATAGCTTTTTTAATGCTTTGGATAACTGACGTGCATTTCTGTTGATATTTTTGATTCCATTTACATATAGATTTTCCTTCCATTGCTCCGGATTGTTCAATGTGTTATATATATTATAAATATAACTTGAAAACTCTTCCTTTTCCGGCTTCTCCAGTTGGTTTAGAAACTCTGACAACGCAATTCCATTCTCTGTCATCACAATCTGCTTTTCATATGTAGCATCGTCAATTTCTTCATCCAGCCATCCAATCTCCCTGGAAAGGAATTTTCGCAGCACGGCACCAGCCATATCGTTTGCTGTTTTGTCACCACTATATTCTTCATTAGATAATTCCACATGATTTTCCAGAAAGTAGATGGCAAGCGAATCCCGTATCCGATTTCTGGGAATACGGTAACTGATCTCTCTTTCATATTCCTTGTAAATCAGCTGAATGCAATCTGCATAAATTCTCTGATTACTGCCACTCGCCAAATTATTAAAAAATCCCGATGGAATCCTATTAAAAACACGATACATTTACCCTTCTGCCTCTATCCTTTTCTCTTAAATCATCCAAATAGGTACAATATAATTATCCCTGTCAATCGCCCCAAGTCCGGGCTTCATACAGATCACAGCCCCCTTTGTGCGTGGTATTGAAGATTTATCCAGCAAACCAAATACTCTTATCAGCTCTGTTCCAGGATTCGAAGTTTTCTTAATCTCAATTGGGTTCAAAACACCATCATGCTCAAGGACAATATCAATCTCCTTTGCATCCTTATTACGATAAAAATATAAATATGGCTCTTTTCCGCAATTCAGGTAAGTTTTCATAATCTCTGCCACTACATAATCCTCCAGAATTGCACAGTTCATAGCGCCACTTTCTAATGTTTCCGCACTACTCCACTTTGTCAGATAGCACACTAGGCCCGTATCATAAAAATACAATTTGGGTGTTTTCACCAAACGTTTCAATAAATTATTTGAATATGGATGGAGATAAAAAATAATTCCCAGAGCCTCTAATATTCCCAGCCAATTTTTAGCCTGTGTCTGATTAATATCTGCATCCCTGGCAATTTCTGCTACATTAATCATTTGACTGCATCTTGCTGCTACTGCAGTAATAAACCTGAGAAACTTAAGCGAATCAATTGCATCTGACAATTCCTTTACATCTCTCTCGATATAAGTAGACAAATAACTGCTATAGAAAATCTGGCTGTTACTGTTCGCACCACTTACAATTGCAGGCATGGAACCTCTATATATCTGCTCATAAATGCCTCTAACATCAATTTCTTTTCTTTCCTTCTGTCTTGCACTTAGTGCTTCCATTTCTATC
The DNA here is from genome assembly GCA_902766365.1 of uncultured Lachnospiraceae bacterium. Lineage (GTDB taxonomy): Bacteria > Bacillota > Clostridia > Lachnospirales > Lachnospiraceae > Suilimivivens. The sequence continues at coordinate 9,830 of CACXDC010000070.1, forward strand.
GTAAATGGTTCCATTTCTCCACCAGCGATTTCTGCCTGTGATAAAGATGTCAGTGAAAGTACAGCTACCCTTCCTGCCAATGACTCCTGTACACCCTGCATCAACTTGAATACCTGAGAGCCAGTCATCCAAAATGCTCCCGGTTCGTGATTTTTATCTACATATATTTTTATATAAGTAAATAATTCTGGTGCATACTGAACTTCATCAATCAGTACAGGTGGTTTATGCAGCTGCAAAAACAATTCTGGATCTGTTTTTGCAATATTTCTTTCATTCAGATCATCCAGTGTTACATATTTTCTGTTCGTTCCTTCCATTAATTTCTGAAGCATTGTGGTTTTTCCAACCTGTCTTGGCCCCGTGACTAAAACTACCGGATATTCTTTTGTTACCTGACTTACTACATGCTCCAAATTTCTTTTTATATATTTCATGTGTGTCTCCATTTCGGCTATTTTATGTTTTTACTACATTTTAGCCGATTTTTTGCTGGAATTCAAGTATATTACGATAAATTAAACATTCTATTATATTTTTACCAATACATATTTTTTTAATCCTGTTCCTGTTTCCTGATCACTCTTCTTAAATTTTTTTGTAATTCATGCAAAAAGGGGCTTTCTTATCTGTTCTGATAAAAAAGTCCCTGTCCAGTGTACTGCTACCAGTACAGCCTCATATTTTCTGCGGCATCCGCATCCGATAAATGAAACCGTTGTTTCACCTTGTCTTCAGTTCTGTCAAAGTCGGCACCCAGTTCCTTGCAAGTCACTATCA
>CACXDC010000071.1 GCA_902766365.1 uncultured Lachnospiraceae bacterium
ACAGGGTGTCGTCCGACACCCTGTTTTGCTTTCTTTTACTGAACTTCAGAAGTAGTATCTGCATTCTGCTTTCTCATATCGTCGAAGCCCTTTAATACAGCGTCATAGGTCTTCTGGCAGATATCAGGAAGCTGTCCGCCCCAGGTTTTCTGAGCTTTTTCGTAGCCTTTCTTGAAAGCTGCCTGCATAGCGTCGATCTTATCAGGATCTCCACCGGTCAAAGCGGTAGCAAAATCAAGGATTCTCTGTGAAGTCTGGGATACGCCCCAGTAACCATCATCTGCGATATCAGCCTGCGCCTGTGCTTTGGTAGCAGCATCTACAGTGAAATTTCCGCTGGAAAGAACGCTCCAGATATCGTTGGCATTGTTGTAAGCTTTGCCCTGGCCAACAAGAATCTTTTCTACAAGACTCTGTAACTGGGAAGTTCTCTGCTCAGCATCAGATTTCAGTTTGGCGATCGTAGCAGTATCAGGCTTGTAAGTTTTCTTGGTTGTAGTAGTTGTTTTCTTTGAAGGCTCATATACCGCAGCGGCATCTTTTTCAGAAGTCTTTTCTGAAGCAGCCTTCTCGGAAGTCTTGGTCTGTGCTGTCTTGGATGCTGCAGAGTAAGTGCTGTAAGCATCAGAAGCACCGGTAATTCCGTTTACACTCATTTTTACACCCTCCTTGGTTTAAAATAGTCATAATAACCCGTATCTTATTAAGATAATCGGCAGGATCGTGCGATTTATTAACCTCAGTTTTGAACAAAGTGATCTAAAGTGATGAAATCTTACCTGGATCCGGTGAAACTCAGGTGCGGATCAGAAGGTTGACAAGGGGAATCTTTCCGATCACAAAGGTGACAGCGCCGGAGATCACAGTGAGAGAAAGCCACAGTACTACTGCAGAGAAGGTGCCATCAGGCACATAGACAGCACTGATCCCTGCAAGCAGGATGGGATGCAGGATAAAGATACCCATGGTCAGACTGCAGAGGCTGACGATCAGGGCTTTTGCCTTTTCTGCATGGATGGGAAGGCGCAGCAGAAACAGAAAAGTAACCGTATACCAGAGAACAGAGCTTGGATTATCATAAAACAGGTCGGCAAGTCTGTTATGGATCAGATAGAGGCCTGTTTTTTTGATGCAGAAATTATTGAGGATGGCCAGAAGCAGCACCAGAATGCCATGAAGCCACAGAGGCATATGGATGGTGAGCAGCATGGAATTTTGCTCTGTTTTGACTGCACAAAGGCCGCCAAAGAGGAAAAAGAACAGCCAGGTCCAGAGACGAAGTGTCTGAGGAACATACTGCTGTATGCTGTAGCCCCGCTGCATGGATAAAAGGCTGATACAGATACTGCAGAGAGCAAGAAGCATACATACCATGGACAGAGCAAGGGGATGATCACGAAGGAGCCGGTATAACAGCGGCATGACCAGGTAAATCAGCATCAGGGAACCAAAGAACCAGAAATGCCACAGATAACCCTGCTGAAAAAGACTTTTCAGGCACAGGGTAATGGGATTCACAAATTTATGTCTGATGACCATGACAGGGATCATGATCAGGATGTTCCAGCCGGCGACAGGGATCAGGAGATTCCGGATCTTGCGGAGCGCATAGGAGTAAGGGAGAGAGGATCTCGAAAACATGAGATATCCGTTTACCATGAAAAAGAGCGGCACGCTGATGCCACACAGATAATAAATCGTATAGTTGACCATGCCAACGCTGTGAAGGCCTACAACACCGAGGCAGGCCAGGCATTTGATCAGATCCAGATTACAGTTTCGAGTTTTCATTTGTATTGTCCCCACCTTAAGAAAAATCAGAAAAACAAACCTTATTCTATAATATACCACCCATTGACAGGAAAAGCCAGATTGTATAAAATTAAGTACAATCTGATGTATTTTGTATACAAAAGAAACCGGACGAAAAGGAAAGGCGGTTTGAAATGGAAAAGACAGAACGCAGGGCGTATGCCAAGATCAATCTTGGGCTGGATGTTTTACGAAGAAGAGAAAACGGTTACCATGATGTGAAAATGGTGATGCAGACCGTAGGGATATATGATGAGCTGACTTTTGAGAAAATAAAGGCAGGTATTGTTGTCACAACAGACAAAGAGGAGCTGCCGACAGATAAGGGAAACCTGATCTACCGGGCAGCGGAGCTTCTGACAGAGAAGTATCAGATCCGGGAAGGTGTCAGGATTTCCCTGAAAAAGAACATCCCGATCGCTGCTGGCATGGCGGGGGGCAGTACAGATGCGGCAGCAGTTTTCCATGGCATGAATACACTTTTTGACCTGCATATGGATGAAGAGACTATGCGGGAAGAGGGTGTGAAGATCGGAGCCGATGTCCCTTACTGTATCATGGGGGGAACCGCACTTTCAGAAGGGATCGGAGAAGTGCTGACAATTCTGCCTGCACCTCCGGGGGCAGTGCTCTGCATAGCCAAGCCGGATATCAATGTATCGACAAAGTTTGTTTATGAGAATCTTCATATAGAAACAGTAAAGGAGCATCCTGATATTGACGGGATGGTACAGGCGATCCGGGAAGGGGATCTGAAGGGGATTACAGACCGGATGGCAAATGTTCTGGAAACTGTCACAGTGAAGGAATATCCTGTCATTGAAGAGATTAAGAGGAAAATGCTGGAGAGCGGTGCTGAGAATGCACTGATGAGCGGCAGCGGACCTACTGTATTCGGGGTGTTTACAGAGGAAGAAAAGGCCAGAGAAGCGATGGAAGAGATCCGGAAGGAAAATCTGGCGCAGCAGGTATTTGTAACAGGATTTGTAAATGTGTAAAAACAGAAGGAAGAGGGTATATGGAAGAGAAGGAATTTCAGATAGAAGTGGATGAACTGTTACCACTGCGGGATGTGGTATTTTATACGCTGCGAAGGGCGATCCTGACAGGGCAGTTAAAGCCGGGAGAGAGGCTGATGGAGGTACACCTTGCAGAAAAGCTGGGGGTCAGCAGGACACCCATCCGTGAGGCAATCCGTAAGCTGGAACTGGAAGGGCTTGTGACGATCATTCCAAGAAGAGGGGCAGAGGTTGCGGAAATTACAGAGAAAAGTCTGAATGACGTACTGGAGGTACGGCGTGCGCTTGACGCTCTTGGGGCAGAGCTTGCCTGTGAAAGGATCACAGGAGAAGAGATCAGGGAGCTGAGAAAAGCATGCGCTGACTTTGAAAAGGCGGCTGCAGGGGACGATACAGATGCCATTGCAAAAGCAGATGTGGCATTCCATGATATTATCATTAAGGCTGCCGGAAATCAGAGACTGGAGCAGCTTGTAAACAATCTGGCAGAGCAGATGTACCGGTACCGGTTTGTTTATATTAAGGAAGAAGAACAGAGAGGTATCCTTCTTGCAGAGCACAGGGAGATCTGTGACAGTATTGCGGCCAGGGATGTGGTACGTGCCCGTAATGCGGCGAAACAGCATATCGATAATCAGCAAAAGGCTGTCATCCGGCAGATACGGCTTGAAAAAAGGAAATAATCGAGGTACAGTATAGCTGTACAAATTCAGGATATACTTCTCAGTATACAGTGAAAGGCACAGCAGGGAGCTGTCAGGTTTCATAAGAGGATAGGACAGAGACCGACAGAGATATGATGCAGGCACTGTGGAAGGAGAAGACTTGAAGAAAATTCTGGAGTATGGACTGCTGATCGCAGGCATGGTATCTTATTTCGGATTCGTATATCCGGAGCTGATCCTGTCGGAGGATGCGTATCTTCTGGTGGAGGAGGAAGGAGCGGAATATCAGATTCCCTATGAAGAAGCGAAGAAGCTTTTTCTGTGGGAGGAAGCCGGGCAGGAAAAGCCGGTCAGAATAAAATGCCGTATTACGGAATATGTATATCAGGTAAAAGAAAAAATAGAAAATAAGAAGGATTAGAAGAATGACGGATGCTAATGCGCCCATAGGCGTATTTGATTCGGGAATTGGTGGTCTCACGGTCATGAAGGAGATCATGCACCAGATTCCGGATGAAAAAATCATTTATTTTGGAGATACAGCAAGAGTACCTTATGGCAGCAAGTCAAAGGAGACTGTGACAAAGTTTTCCAGACAGATCGTGCATTTTCTGGAAAGCCAGCATGTGAAGGCTATCGTGGTAGCGTGCAATACGGCAAGTGCATATGCACTGGATGAGCTGGAAAAGGAAACGGAGGTTCCGATCATCGGTGTTGTGAAGCCAGGTGCCAAAGTAGCAAGTGAGGTAACAAAAAACGGAAAGATTGGTGTGATCGCCACAGCGGCTACGATCTCCAGTGCGATCTATTCCAGTTACATAAAGAAGAGAAAGCCCGATGTGGAAGTGATCGAAAGAGCCTGTCCCTTATTTGTGCCTCTGGTAGAAGAGGGACTCTGGCGGGATCCGGTCACGGATGAGATTGCAAGGCGTTATCTGGCAGAGCTGATTGACATTGATATCGATACACTGGTGCTTGGCTGTACCCACTATCCGCTGATCCGGGAGACGATCGGCAAGATCATGGGAGAAAGGGTGACACTTGTGAATCCGGCCTATGAAACAGCACGGGAATTGAAGGAACTGCTGCAGAGGGAAGATCTGCTGCGCAGGGAGCGTCCGGCACTGGGAGACAATCAGTATCAGTTTTATGTCAGTGATGCCTCCGAAAAGTTCAAACAGTTTGCCAATTCCATCATCAAGTATGGTATTCTTTCTGCCAAGACGCTGAATGTGGAAGGTTACTGAAAAGAGAAGCGTACAGCAAAAAAGAATATCGGAATATAATATATAGAAAACAAAATATTAAGAAATAAAATATAAGAAACGAAGGAAGCGCTTTTATATGAAAAAGGAAGTTTTGCTGGCACTGAAAGGGCTGCAGTTCTCGGCAGATGAAGAGGATGCCAGGGCGCTGGAGACCATTACACCGGCAGAGTATTATAAGAGGAATGGCAGTCATTATATCATTTATGATGAGGTGATGGAGGATTTCTCGGAAACAGTTAAAAATACGATCAAGATAAAAAACTCCCAGGTAGAGGTGACCAAGAAAGGGTTTATCAATGTCCATATGATCTTTGAACAGAACAAGAGGAATATGACACGATATGGCACACCTTACGGAGATATTCTGATCGGTATTGATACAGGGGACATCAGGATCGAAGAGGAAGAGGATAAGATCCATGTGGATGTGGATTATACCCTGGAAGCCAATTATGAGCATATGGCGGACTGTAAGCTGGAAATGAATATCAGCCCAAGGGAAGAAATGCTGGAATTATAGAATAAGACTGCCCGGCAGGGGCAGATAAATAAAATGGAATGGAAAAGCCTGGTGCATTTGCACCAGGCTTTTAAAGTTCGGTTAATCCATAAAATTATTTAACAGGCTTGGCTCCGGCTTTTTCCTGTGCCTTCTCAACCATATTCCTGAAGAAGCCTTTTTTCTTCTTTTCTACAACAGGCTGTTTTCCATGAAGTCCTTTTACTTCTGTGATGTAGATACCACTGACAACGGCCTTGACTTCCTTCTTGACAGGAATGCTGTCAAAAATCTTCTCATCACTGACAAGGGAAAGGATCTGGGGACCGACCTTAGCTTTTACAATAGGAAGCTTACTGCCTCTCATAAGCTTCGGTGTCTGGTCGATAACTGCCTGTGGAAGACCGGATTCCTTGATCTTCATCCGCTTTTTATCAATGATCAGCATGGAGACCGTCTGTTTCATGGCGTTGATCTGCTGCTGTTGTTCTTCCTGCCTCTTCTGTGCCTTTTTTCCAAGGAAATATAAAACAACCAGTGTAATGATCAATACTGCAAGTATAACTAATAAAACGATTTGCCAGGTACTCACGATAATCCTCCTATCATCAAAATAATTCACACGATATTGTAACATTTAAAAGAAAAATAGGCAAGACAAAAGCCGGGATTTTAAAGGTGAATTTAAAGGGACCAGTTTCTGGCTAATTCTGAAATTTTTGTAAAACCTTTCAATAGAAGAAAAAATATGATATATTTGTAAGCACAGATAAGATCTGAAAATGGAGGAGTTTATGAAAAGAAAATTACTGGCAGTGCTGCTTGTGGCAGTGACTGTATCAATGGCGGCCTGCGGCCAGAAAGCAGACAATGCAGAGCAGAACACAGAACCAGGTGAAAGTACAGAAGCAGCAGAGAGCACGGATACAGATGGAAGCTATCTGAAGGATTATACAGCTTCTGATTATGTGACACTTGGGGAATATAAAGGACTTGAGATCAGCATGACCTCAGAGGAACCGGTAGTAACCGAGGAAGATGTAGACAGTTATATTGAGTATATCAGACAGATGAATCCGGTATCCACACCTGTAGAAGGAAGGGCGGTACAGGAAGGGGATACCGTCAATATTGATTATGAAGGGAAGCTGGATGGTGTTGCTTTTGATGGAGGAACTGCGCAGGGACAGGATCTTACGATTGGTTCCGGGCGCTTTATCGATGGTTTTGAAGACGGCTGTATCGGCATGGAGATCGGAGAGACAAGAGACGTAGAAGCTACTTTCCCGGATCCTTATCCGAACAATACAGATCTTTCCGGAAAGACAGCAGTATTTACTGTTACAGTGAACAGCATCAGTGTACAGGAAGTAGCAGAGCTGAATGACGATTATGTGGCAGGGCTTGGAATTGACGGAGTAAGTACGCTGGAGGAGTATAAGGCATATGCAAAGGATATCCTGACAGAGCAGCAGACACAGAGCTATAATTCCGAGAAAGCGGATAAGGCATGCACAGCAGCAGAAGAAAACTGTGAATTTAAAGAAGTGCCACAGCCTATCGTAGACAGGATGAACAATACACTGACAGCCAATATCACAAGCTATGCTTCTGTATATGGTGTGGATATTGGAAGCTATGTGGCAGCTTATTATGGTGGAGATGCAGATGATTATCAGGCAACCCTTCTGTTACAGGCTGAAGATATGACAAAGAAATATCTGATGCTGCAGGCGATCGCTGATCAGGAAAATATTACTGTTTCTGAGGCAGAGGCAGAGGAGGAACTGCAGGCGGATGCAGAAAGCTATGGACAGGCAGTAGAGGATTACAGGGAAATGATAGATGAAGAGGCATTCAGAGAATATCTTCTGACACAGAAGGTGCTGAATTTCCTTTCAGAGAATGCAGTTGTTACCGTGGAGCAGGCAGAATAAAAGGTTATGAGAAGAAAAAGAGGAATTCGAGTTGCAGCAGTTATAATGAGCTTTCTGTTGCTGGCAGTAAGTACAGTGCCAGTACAGGCGAAGACTGTCTCCGAACTGGAGCAGGAAAAGCAGGAGCTGGAAAAAAAGAAACAGGATGCCAAGAACAGACAGAATTCCGAACAGCAGAAGCTGGACAGTGTGACAGGAACGATCGGTTCCATCCAGGACAATGCAGATGCAGCTGCTGAAGAAGTAGAAGAAGTGGATGCCGCACTGGTAGAGACGATCGCCAGTGTGGAGATCATAGAGGAGGAACTGAAGGAAAAGGAAGAAGCCCTTCAGAAAACCACAGCAGATTATGAAGCGGCCAAGGAAACCGAGCAGGAACAGTATGATGCCATGAAGCTGCGGATCCGCTTTATGTATGAAAAGGGCGACAGCACTTATTTACAGCTTCTGCTGGAAAGCCAGGATTTTGGAGATATGGTCAACAAGGCAGATTATGTGGAGCAGCTTTACAGTTATGACCGTAAGATGCTTGAGGAATACCAGAGGGTCAAGCAGGAAACCGAAGATCTGAAGAACCAGCTGGAGGATGAAAAGGCAGAGCTTCAGGCACAGCAGCATGAGCTTGAGGAAGAGCAGAAGAGCCTGACGATCATGCTGAACGAGAAGAAAAAGGCATATGACGATTATGAGGCCCAGCTTGCACAGGCGAAGCGGGAGGCAGCAGTCTACAAAGCCAATATCAAGAAGCAGTCCGATGAGATCAGACAGCTTGAAAGTGCATCCAGCCAGAAGGACTCAGAGATCCAGGCTGCAAAGAAAGCAGAGGAAGAAGCAAGGAAGGCACAGGAAGAGGCTCTGCGGAGACAGAGTGAAGAAAGCAGTTCTTCCTACAGCAGTTCTTCCAGTAGTTCGGGAGACAGCTCAGGCAGCAGTTCATCAGGAAAACAGTATGCGTCTCCATCCAGTTTTTCTGGAAGTAAGGGACAGCAGATCGCAAATTATGCATGTCAGTTTATCGGGAACCCTTATGTTCCCGGGGGAACCAGCCTGACGGATGGTGCGGACTGTTCCGGATTTGTCTGGAGGGTGTATAAGGACTTTGGTTATTCAGTGCCAAGAACCTCATATTCCTTCAGAAGCTATGGAAGTGAAGTGAGTTATTCAGATGCACAGCCGGGAGATGTGATCTGTTATGCCGGACATGTGGCACTTTATATCGGCAACGGGCAGATCGTACATGCAAGCACCCAGAGAACAGGTATTAAGATAACGAATGCAACTTATAAGGAGATGCTGACGATCCGCAGGATCGTATAGTGACAGAGAACAGCAGACCGACAGGAGAAATTTATGGCAGATTTTGATGAAAAGGACAAAGATCAGAATAAGGATATGCTGACAGCAGACCAGACCGGAGAAACGGGGCTGGCAGAAGATAATGGAAATGCAGGCAAAGAGGCAGCAGGTGAGGTGATTTCTGCAGAAAATACAGAAAAAAAGAATCAGGCAGATGGAGAAGAGCAGAAGGAAAGCGAATATGAAGATGTCTGCTTTATCTGCAGACGACCGGAAAGCAAAGCCGGAAAGATGTTCAAGCTTCCAAACAATATTTCTGTATGTAATGACTGCATGCATAAGACCATGGATGCTGTGAGCCAGTTTGATTATCAGGGCATGCTGGATCCTGACTTTATGAACAGTCTGAATCAGGATATGAGCAAAAAAGGATTCCCCAATATCAGGTTCCTGAATATTGCAGACCTTCAGGGTGAAGGAGGCATTCCCAACAAGCAGAAAATCAAGAAAAAGAAGAAAGCCGAAGGGGCAGAACCGGTTCTGGATATCAAGAATATCCCGCCTCCACATAAGATCAAGGCACAGCTTGATGATTATGTGATCGGACAGGAGCATGCCAAGAAGGTGATCTCTGTGGCTGTTTACAACCATTATAAGCGTGTGGCAACAGGAACCATGGATGACATTGAGATCGAAAAATCCAATATGCTCATGATCGGACCTACCGGCTGTGGTAAGACCTATCTGGTAAAGACGCTGGCAAGGCTTCTGGATGTGCCGCTTGCCATTACCGATGCGACTTCCCTGACAGAAGCCGGTTATATCGGGGATGATATTGAAAGCGTGGTATCCAAGCTTCTTGCAGCGGCAGATAATGATGTGGAAAAAGCAGAACGGGGTATCATCTTTATTGATGAGATCGATAAGATCGCCAAGAAAAAGAATACAACGAGCAGGGATGTAAGCGGAGAAAGTGTACAGCAGGGAATGCTGCGGCTCCTGGAAGGTGCAGAGGTAGAGGTACCTGTCGGGGCAAACAGCAAGAATGCCATGGTACCACTGACGACGATCAACACCCGGAATATCCTGTTTATCTGCGGCGGGGCATTCCCAGATCTGGAGGAGATCATCAAGCAGAGACTGCGCAGACAGACTTCGATCGGATTTAATGCAGAGCTGAAGGATAAATATGATAATGATACAGATATTTTAAGCAAGGTAACGATCGAGGATCTGAAGAAATTCGGTATGATCCCGGAATTCCTTGGAAGACTGCCAATCATTTATACTTTGAAGGCACTGGACAAGGATATGATGGTCCGCATCCTGAAGGAGCCAAAGAATGCGATCCTGAAGCAGTATCAGAAGCTGCTTGAACTGGATGAAGTACAGCTTTGCTTTGATGATGGGGCACTGGAAGCAATAGCGGAAAAGGCTATGAAGAAGGACATCGGAGCCAGGGCACTGCGTGCCATTATTGAAGAGTTTATGCTGGATATCATGTACGAGATCCCGAAGGATGACAATATCGGGAAGGTGACGATCACCAGAGAGTATATTGAGGGAACCGGCGGACCAATCATTGATATCAGAAATTCGGCGGCAATCAGTGCGGATGGACTGAAGTCAATTGAAACACAGGATAAATAAAGAGCAAAAACAGACTGTTTTCATATAATAGGAAGTAAAACGGAGAAGAGGCAGCAGGTAGTTACAGTGGCACTGTCTCTTTGGAATGGACAGACATGACAGACAGAGAAAAAATCATGTCGGAGGACTATTATGATTTCCTTACGGATAGTCCAAGAGAAGAGGGTTTTACCGGTTATTTTGAAGACGGTCTGTTTTTAAATATCGAAAATGATCTGAGTCTTGTTTATATCAGAAAAGAAGAAGCAACCCCGCAAAGGCTTAAGGGGCTGATCTACAGGGATGTTCCCAAGCTCTTTGGACTTATGGGCCTGGAGAGAGGAACTACTGTATTTTTTGATCCGGAGCCGCTGATGAAGTGTGGGATCCTGCAGGTGCAGGGTCCGCCTTTAAATCTGACAGGGCGAGGCGTGGTACTTGGATTTCTGGATACGGGGATACGGTATGATGAGGAGGTGTTCCGAAATGCAGATGGTTCCACCAGGATCCTTGGTATCTGGGATCAGGAGATCCAGAGCGGGCAGCCACCGGAGGGGCTTCCTTATGGAACAGAGTATTCAAGGGAACTGATCCAGGCAGCACTGCAAAGTGACGATCCAAGGCAGATCGTACCAAGCTATGATGAAAATGGTCATGGAACGGAGATTGCCAGTGTGGCAGCAGGCAGCATTCTTTCCGGGGGCCTTCGGTTTCAGGGGGCGGCACCGGATGCTGATATTGTGGTTGTGAAGCTGAAGCAGGCAAAGAGGTATCTGACAGAATCCTTTTTTATCCCGGATGGTGTGACAGCATATGAAGAGAATGATGTGATCGCAGCAGTGAAGTATCTGGAAAGCTATGCAGTTTCCATGAGAAGGCCGCTTGTGATCTGTATGGGGATCGGTACCAATATGGGAAATCATGAGGGGCAGTCTCTTCTTGCAGATTATTTGAACAGCATAGCGACCAGACGGAGCCGGGCCGTGGTGGTATGTGGAGGCGATGAAGGAAACAGCGCTCATCATTTTGAAGGATATGCTACCGCCGGTATGAAGCAGTCTACGGAAAATGTGGAGATCCGTGTGGATATCGGGGAAAAGGGCTTTGTAGCCGAACTCTGGGGAACCATACCGGCGACTCATGCCATATCGATCCGGGCACCGGGAGGGGAAACGACAGACCGGGTGGATTTTAAAGTGCAGGAAACAAGGGAGTTTACCTTTGTTTATGAAAAAACTGTGGTCAGGGTTGATCACAGTCTGGTAGAGCCGAGATCCGGGGGAGAACTGATCCTGTTCCGGTTTCAGGATCCGACGCCGGGAATCTGGACGATACTGGTGACTACGACAGGAGCAGAATATGACGAGAATGGAAATTTCCATATCTGGCTGCCCATTACACAGTTTCTGAGCGGAGATACTTATTTTTTAAGACCTTCACCCTATGTCACGCTGACGGAGCCGGGGAATACAAGAGAAGTGATCACAACTACCTATTATCAGGACAGCAATAACAGCTTTTATGGGGAATCTGGAAGAGGATTTACCAGGAGAGGCAATGTAAAGCCGGATCTGTGTACGCCAGGGGTTGAGATTTCAACAGTGCTGGGAAGCAGGACGGGATCTGCTTTCGGGGCGGCATTGCTTGCCGGGATCTGTGCCCAGTTTCTGCAGTGGGCCGTGGTAGATGGCAGGGAACAGTGGCTGGAGAGCCGGGAAGTGAAGAATTATCTCATCCGGGGAGCAGTACGGCCGCCGGGGATCCAGTTCCCTTCAAGGGAATGGGGCTATGGACAGGTGAATATCGCAAGAACCTTTGATGTGATCGCCGGGATATAGTAAAAAGGAAAAGCAGCATGAGGCGTTGCAGGGTAAATGATGAATGTAAAGAGAAAATGAACGACAGGAGGAGAGACAACATGAAATATCTGGCAGTGATTCTTGGGATTTTGGGACTGGAAACAGGGATCAAGGGACATATTGAGAAAACGAAAACAGAGCAGACAAATGAAAAGATCTGCGGTGGTGCCCTGCTGATCAGAAAGCACCACAACAGGGGAGCCTTTCTGAATGCCGGTGAAAAGAAGCAGAAGCTTGTGATGCTGGTTTCTGTGATACTGACAGTGATTCTGACGGTGGTATTTTTACTGACACTTGGCACTGCCGGAAAAGGGCTTCTGAAGTGGGGACTGACTCTTCTGCTTGGTGGTGCTTATACCAATACCTATGACCGCCTGAAGAGAAAATATGTTGTGGATTATGTGAGCTTTAATGTACCGGTGAAGGCAGTCCGCCGGATCGTATTTAATATCGGAGATTTCTGTATTATGATTGGAGCCCTGCTTGCAACAGCGGGATACCTGCAGGAGTGATAACAGGAGTGGGAACAGCCGCAGGACAGACGGCAGGATACAGACAGAAATGGTGACAGACAGCGGGTCGGCAGGTAATTGCCGGCCTTTTTCATTGCGGCGTTTTTCATCTTTCCTGTTGACAAAAGTGATAAGATGTACTATTGTATTAATTAGATAATACAATAGTACATGAAACCAGTATAAAGAAGAAGCGTGAGCTGGATAAACAGGGTGCCAGAGGGTGTCCACAGAGCAGGAGAGAGAACCAGGGAAGTGGCTGCATGGCAGAGCACAGAGAATAACTGGGGGCGTCTGCAAAAGACAGCCGTAAAATGCAGGGAAAAAGGAAAGGAAGGATGGATATGGCATGGAATTTGGATTCCGACAGGCCGATCTATGCACAGATTCTGGAAAGGATCCAGCGGCAGATCGTATCAGGTGAATATGCGCCGGGAACAAAGATCCCAAGTGTAAGAGAACTGGCAGCACAGGCGGGAGTCAATCCCAACACGATGCAGAAAGCATTGTCTGAGCTGGAAAGAAGCGGACTTGTCGTGACGATGAGAACCAGCGGGAGAGTAGTGACGGAGGATATGGAAATGATAAAACAGATCAGGAAGCAGCTTGCGGCAGAGCAGGCAGCCGAATTTATAAAACAGATGAAGGAACTGGGCTTTCAGAAAGCCGATATACTGGCTCTGATCGAGCAGGAGACAGGAGGAGAGGAAGCATGAGTGGACTGGTAGAGATTCATAATCTGACAAAAACATATGATAAGAAAAAAGAAGCTCTGCATGACCTGACACTGACCCTGCCGAGAGGAAAGATCATAGGACTGCTTGGCCCCAATGGCAGCGGCAAGACGACACTGATCAAGCTGCTAAACGGGCTTCTGGTACCGGACAGCGGAGAGATCCTGATCGATGGAGAAAAGCCGGGACCATCTACCAAGGCCAAGGTATCTTACCTGCCGGAGAGGACGTATCTGAAAAACGGAGCAACCATCCGGGAGCTGCTTTCCTGTTTCCAGGATTTTTATGAGGATTTCAGGGCTGACAGGGCGAAGGAAATGCTGGCCGCACTTCAGATCGAAGAGAATGCCAGGATCAGGACACTGAGCAAGGGCACCAGAGAGAAGGTACAGCTTATTCTGGTAATGAGCCGGGATGCCAGTCTGTATATCCTGGATGAGCCGATCGCAGGTGTGGATCCGGCAGCCAGGGATTATATCCTGCGTACTATTATTACGAATTACAATGAGAATGCCACAGTGCTGATCTCCACGCATCTGATCACAGACATCGAGAATATACTGGATGAAGTGATCTTTATGAAAGAGGGAAATCTTCTGCTGCAGACAAGTGTGGAAGAGATCCGGGAAGAGAAAGGCAAGAGTGTGGATGCGTATTTCAGGGAGGTGTTTGCATGTTAGGAAAGTTATTGAAGCATGAGTGGAAAGAGGTATCTGTGATCCCCTGTATTTTATCGGCTATACTGCTGGTGCTTTCTGTGATTAGCGGCTTTTCCTTTCTTGGAATCAGGGAGGGAATCGCAGATGTCAGCAGGTTTATGACTGTTATGCTCTGGATGTTGTTTTATTTTGCACTGATCGCAGTCAGTATGGGGATCACCATTTATATGGCAGTCCATTTTTACAGGACCATGTATACGGATGAGGGCTATCTGACACATACCCTTCCGGTCAGCGGCAGAGAACTGCTCTGGTCGAAGCTGATTCCCATGGTGATATGGAGCTTTCTGACGATCATTGTTGTATTTCTGGCAGTCCTGATCTTTGGCGGTATGGGAGTGATGTTTGCAAGTAGAGAAGGCATGGTGAGCATGGCAGAGATCAGGGGCAGTATTCAGGAACTGATCGGACAGCTGCAACTGATGGGCAGCGGATCAATGACCGCTTTTATCCTCAGCATGCTTTACATCATGATCGTTGGGATTTTCAATGGACCTATGATGCTGGCCGGTGCAATCGCTATCGGACAGCTTGTGGGAAAACACAGGATCCTTGGCTCTATTGGTGCTTATTTTGGAATTATGACGATCTTTCAGATCGTTTCCCAGGTTGTATTTCTTCCGATGATGTTTGGATTTGATGGAGATAATCCGCTGCCACTGCTGACAGGGACGTACTTCGGAATAGGAACCGTCAGTCTGGTGGTAACGGTCCTGCTGTATTTTGTGACAGAATATCTGGTGACCAAGAAGCTGAATCTGGAGTAAAGCAAGAATAAAGAAAAGGGATCGTATGACGATCCCTTTTTTATAATCATATATCTATCGGTATCCAATCGAAACTGGATGATCAGCACTCTTTAAGCAGTGATACGTGTACCGGCCTTGCCCTTTACAGCATCTGCAACCTCGGAAAGTGAGGTGATCAGAACGCTGCCGTCAGGATTGGCTGCGAGGTAAGCGATCGCAGCTTCAATCTTGGGAAGCATGGTGCCTTCTTCAAACTGTCCTTCTGTGATCAGATCCTTAGCCTGTGCCACGGTCAGGGAAGAGAGTGCTTCCTGATCTTCCTTCTGGTAATTACGGTATACATTGGGAACAGAGGTTAAGATGATCAGCTCATCACTCTTCAGGTCACCAGCCAGTTTACCGGCAATGGCATCCTTTTCAATGACAGCGGAAGCGCCCTTTAAGGCATGCTTCTGTTCGATGACAGGGATACCGCCACCGCCACAGGCGATCACGATCTGACCTGCATCAGCAAGGGTGCGAATCGCTTCGATCTCTACGATATCAATGGGCTTCGGGGCTGCAATGATACGGCGGAAGCCCTGTCCCTTTTCTTCTTTGACAAAGTTGCCCTTCTTTACTTCCATCTCCGCATCTTCTGCAGACATATAACGTCCGATCAGCTTGGTGGGTTCATAAAAGGCTTCATCATAAGGATCCACGGTAACCTGTGTCAGGATCGTGGAAACGGTCTTGCTGAT
Organism: uncultured Lachnospiraceae bacterium; assembly: GCA_902766365.1. Taxonomy (GTDB): domain Bacteria; phylum Bacillota; class Clostridia; order Lachnospirales; family Lachnospiraceae; genus Suilimivivens. The sequence goes on from CACXDC010000071.1 coordinate 15,439, forward strand.
ACCACGGGAAAGAAGCTCGGCCTTCAGGGAATTCTGGATATCATAACCAACATAGCCCTGGCTCATGGCGCTGCAGACGCACATGGGTGCGGGGGTGTAATCAATGTAGACACGGCGCAGCTCAGTCATGGCCTTGTGGATCATGCTGACCTGGGGTCCGTTACTGTGGGTGATCGTCAGCTGGTAATCAGCCTCAATCAGGTCAGCCAGTGCTTTGGCGGTGACCTTTACGGCATCTAACTGTGCCATGGTTGTATAGCCAAGGGCATCATGCCCGAGGGAAACGACTGCTTTTTTGCTCATAATCAGGAAATACCTCCCTATTTCTTTCAGAAAGTGTGTGATCCAGGGCGGGAATGCCCGGAAACATCATGCTTTCAGTATAACAAAACAGAGGAATTTTGTATAGGGTATAAAATTTTTTGAAAATAGTATTGACAGATGAGAAACCGGATGATACTATACAATTCATACAGAATAACTATGAATTAGCTTTTCTTGCAAGGTTTGAAAGTTTGTGATATGATACAGAACTATGAGACTTAGAAAAGTCAATAATATAGAAGGAAAAGGTCAGATGGAAACAATCATTCAGGTAAAGGATGTTACGAAAACCTTTGTTGGAAAAGATAATAAAGTCGAAGCCCTGAAGGGAATCAACCTGGACATTCACAAGGGAGAGATCTACGGTATCATCGGTATGAGCGGTGCCGGTAAGTCCACACTTGTAAGGTGTCTGAACTTTCTGGAGCGGCCGACGACAGGAACTGTATTTATAGAAGGAAAGGATCTGTCACAGTTAAAGGAAGGGGAGCTTCGAAAGACCCGTACCGAGATTGCGATGATCTTCCAGCATTTCAATCTGCTGATGCAGAGAAATGTCATAGATAATATCTGCTTCCCCATGGAGATTAAGGGAGTTGCCAGAAAGGATGCCGTTAAGAGAGCCAAAGAGCTGCTTGAGGTCGTTGGACTTTCTGAGAAGGCGAAGGCTTATCCGGCCCAGCTTTCCGGCGGACAGAAGCAGAGAGTGGCGATCGCGAGAGCACTTGCCAACAATCCGAAGATCCTGCTCTGTGATGAAGCGACCAGTGCACTGGATCCTACTACAACCAAGGCGATCCTTGCCCTGTTAAAGGAGATCAATGAGAAATACGGGATCACCATTGTGATCATTACCCATGAGATGGCTGTGGTACAGGAGATCTGTACACATGTTGCTATCATAGATTCCGGAGATCTGGCTGAGACCGGCACGGTAGAGGAGGTCTTCTCAAGACCGAAGAGCAGTGCGGCCAGAAAGCTGGTATTTCAGGATGAGGGTGGAAAATACGAAGAAATGACCGGCAAGAGATGTATCCGCATCGTATTTAAGAGCAATTCTTCCTTTGAACCGGTGATCGCCAATATGGTGCTGGCATGTAAGGCACCTGTTAATATTCTGCTTGCTGACACCAAGGATATCGGAGGTGTGGCTCATGGTCAGATGATCCTTCAGCTGCCGGATGAAGCGGTAGCAGCTGAGAAGATGATCCAGTACCTGAGAGACAGAAATCTGGAAGTGGAGGAGCTGAAAAATTATGTTGGATAGTTCAATGATCAGCATGCTTGCTGAAAATACATGGATCAGTATTTACATGACCGGGATCTCTACCCTGATCGCTTATGTCATCGGTCTTCCCCTTGGCGTGATCCTGGTAGTGCTTGCACCCGGCGGACTCCGCCCCAATAAAGGCGCTTACAAGGTTCTTGATTTTATTGTAAATATACTTCGTTCCGTACCGTTCCTGATCCTGCTGATCACGATCA